>JAAZHB010000163.1 GCA_012510935.1 Clostridiales bacterium | reverse complement strand
ACATTCCTGCATCTTGCTTGAAGATTCGCTTTACTTCCTGCTTCTCATACTCTCCGCTATAGCACATATCTACGACTGAAAGCAGTGGAAGTCCACCAGGTCTATCCATTGAGAAATTACCGTCTTCGCTGCAGTCACAGATATCTATGCAACGACCCTTGCTATGTGCTGCAAGCGATGTTCCGCCGCCAAGGTGAATTCCGATAAGATTTAGTTCCTCGTATGCTTTGCCAATGTCATTTGCGCAGCGTCTAGCTACAGCCTTGTGGTTAAGAGCATGAAAACGCGAAGCTCTCTTCATTGGTGCATACCCGGAAACCTTTGCGATATCAAGCATCTCATCAGTAGATACCGGGTCGCAGAAGTAAGCTGGAATTCCATATTCCTTCGAAAGTTCTGATGCAATAACTAGCGCTAGTCCGTGTGGCTGAATTCCTCCAATTGACATGTCCTTAGCATCTGCAACGCACTGTTCATTTATTAGATATGTTCCTGCCTCTACAGGTCTGATTAAACCAGCTCTTGAGCAGATAGCATCAAACTCATGAAGATCGAAGTTGTTCTCCTTGAGAGCTGCCATTACATCAGCCATTCTTCCATCAAGCTGTTCCGCTGGAATCTTATGTGCTTTTAGGAACTCCTGGTCGTGATTGATTGTCTTTGAAAACATCTCTTTTGAATCCTCAAATACCGCAATCTTTGATGAAGTTGAGCCAAAGTTAAATACTAGAATTTTCATTTTCATTCTCCTTATATGTAAATTTTAATTTTGAACTTGTTAATATTCATTCTGTAAAAAAGTATATCACTTCAAGTCTCGACAGACAACACTAGAGAATTGTATTTTTCAGCCATTAAATTCCGATAAAATTTGTTTTTCATCTCAAGATTAATTGAATTACCTAAATAAGAGGACAATTTTCCGTCTATTTTCTTGAAAAACCGCTTCATATATTAGATAATAAATCGATGAAAATAAAAGGAGGGTCTTATGACTATTTATAATTGGGAAAAGTTCGGACTTCACATTCCAAAGATGATGATGCCTGCTGAAGGAACTGATTACAGCAAGTGGGCTGTTGTTGCTTGCGACCAGTACACATCAGAGCCTGAATATTGGGAGGCTGTAGAGCAGAATGTTGGTAATGCTGTTTCAACTCTTAGACTTATGTTGCCTGAGGTTTTTCTAGATAAGCCAGGCGAAGAAGAGAAGATTAAAGATGTAAGAGATACTATGGATAAGTACCTTTCAGATGGTACTCTTAGAGAGCTTGCACCGGGATGCATGCTTGTAAAGAGAACTGCTGAAGGTAGAACCAGACTCGGTCTTGTTATTGCGACTGACCTTGAAGCATATGACTACAACAAGGGTTCAAAGTCACTTACTCGTGCAACAGAGGGGACTGTTGTAGAAAGAATCCCACCAAGACTAAGAATTAGATCTGGTGCTCCAATTGAGCTTCCACACATCCTTATTCTTATTGATGATCCTGAGAAAACAGTTATCGAGCCTCTTGTAAATGCGCCTAAAGAGCCAATTTACGATACAGACCTTATGCTTGAAGGCGGTCATATTACTGGTTCTTACATTAAGGAAGCTGACCTCGATGGAGCAAAGGCCGCACTATCTGTGCTATTTGACAAGGCTAGCGAGAAATATGGCGATGGAAATATTATTTTCCAAGCAATGGGAGATGGTAACCACTCACTTGCTACAGCAAAGGCTAATTGGGAAAACATTAAGAAGGGTCTAACAGCAGAAGAAATCGAGAATCACCCTGCAAGATATGCTCTTTGTGAGATTGAGAACATCCACGACGAAGGTATCGTTTTCGAGCCTATCCATAGAGTTCTCTTCCCAAGCAATAATCAGTCAGGAATGGATATTGTAAACGAGACTGTAGAGCTTCTTAAGGAGCAGAATGGTAATGCTTACCTTTCAGATGCAGCTTCAACTAAGGAGGGAGACTTCTCTATTCCATATATGGCTACGGGTGCCAAGGGCTTTGTTATCGTAGAGAATCCTGCAAGCAAGCTTGAGGTTGGAGCTCTGCAGAACGCACTTGATGTAATGGTTAAGGAACGCAAGACATGCGACATTGACTACATTCACGGAACAAAGGCTATGGAACAGCTAACTTCTGTAAAGGGTAATGCAGGATTCATGCTTCCTGCAATGGATAAGTTCATGCTCTTCCCTGCCGTTGCTGCAGACGGAGCTCTTCCTCGTAAGACATTCTCAATGGGAGAAGCTAACGAGAAGAGATATTATATTGAATCAAGATATATTGGCAAATAGTTTGAGTCGAAATTATCAGAAACGGGATATAGCCTAAATGGCTATATCCCGTTTTTTTATATACTTAATCCTTTGGCGCTTAAAAAAAAGGACTTAGTCTTGCGACTAAGTTCCTTTTTAGTAATTTCTATTTTTTAAATTTATACAATTGCGGTCTCTACTTCATCGCTAGCATTCTCGTCTCTCTTGCCAACAGCGATGTAAGAAATGATTGATGCTGCTAGTAGAACTACCATAAGTGGTGTCCACTTATCTGCATATCCCATTGTTAGGCTCATGTTCTGTGTTAGAACAAGGGTTACTACTGATACAATTGCTACAATAATCTCAGCGATTATTCCAATCTTGAATCTCTTTCCTGCATTAGCTGTTCTCTTCTTCTTGTTTGCTCCAAGAAGTGCAACCATTAGAACTGCGAAAGCTGCGCAAATTAGGTTAATTAGTGACCAGCTTTCAAGTCCAGCCTTTGCTGACTGACCCTTAGTCAATGTCTGCTCAGTCTCGCCTGCTAGAGGAGCTGCGGCCTCTGTTAAAGTAGTCTGTGCTACCGCTGCTGTTGCAGGTGCAGTTGCTGTCTGTGTTGTAGCAGTTGCTGCAGGGGTTGCTCCCCCATTGTTTGGAACAAGTGGTGATGCTGTTGGACTGATTGTAAATGTTCCTTCGTTTACAGTCAGTGCATAATTGCTATTCTCTGTGTAATTTGCAGTAATTGCATAATCACCTAGTGTCTCGCCTTCTGCTCTAGAATAGGTTACTTCGCCCAAATCATCGTTATTAACCAAGCCCTCGATAGTACCTGTGAGTACTGGATCATTAGCTCCTACCGTCTTAAAAGCTGAATCAATAGAGATGCTTGCATCCTTCTGATTAACCTTTAGAGTAACAGCATCTGTTACTACAGTGTCAAAATCTCCGCTATTGCTTACGGCTCTAACCTCAACAGTTTTATTTACAGCATCTGTAGTTGATGTCGCTGTCTCTGTCCAAGCTCCTCCATCTACACTATACTCAATGCGGAAATCTGCGCTATCGCTACCCTCAAGTGTTGCTGAAACACTGTGAGCATTTCCATCATATGTTCCGGTATAGCCTTCTGCTGTAAGAGTTGCATCTGCTGTTCTGCTCTGCCACTGTGCATATAGTGTAACATCAGAATAAATCTTGAAGTCTGCTGAATAGTAATCTCCACTTCCATCTGCAGCTGTGTTCCAGCCCTTGAAATTATATCCTGATCTTGCAGGAATAAGGCTATTGATGTTTGCAGTTGATCCAGTGTAGAATGCCTGTGACTGAGGAAGGTTTGAAACTCCATCACCATTTTCAATGTATGAAATAGTTGATATTTTATTTCCTTCTGTAATCCTAGATATAGTATTACCAGCCGAAGCATTTGTGCCAACCTTACCTGTTGCAACAATGTACTCTCCACTCCATGTATTATATCTAATCAGGTAATCAATGCTGTCGTTCTGACTCATCGCTTTAATATTACCAGGCATGTAATAAATAATATACTCACCCTTATACCAATTACTTCTGCGGATCTTATATGAGTAGTCCCCGCCAAGTGCTGCATTAAACTTAACAGCATAGTTCTCTCCTGTTGAATCTAAATCACTAGTGGTATTTGGATTAAATAATTCTGACTGATTGAACTGTCCAAGAGTATTCGCAATATACTGTACTGCTGCCTTATCTGCATCGCTTATAGTTGCAGGAATTGTAGCATCTGCCATCGATGAAAAAGGTATGCCGAGTATAACCATAACCAATGATAATACTATTGCTATAGACTTTTTTATTGATAGTTTTGTCATTCTTTCATCTCCTCTTTTCACGACTTTTCTCAAGTAGTACATTCAATGCATTTTTCTTATGATTTAATTATAATCATGAACATCTCATTATTTATCACAAAAACTCAAAAAATACACAAACCCATAAGATTTGTGTATTTTTCCATTGATTTATTAAAAGCGATTCTACTAGTACTCTTCGTACATTCCTGTTCTAAGAGCTCTTAGCGCGCCAAGTGCAAGTGCTTCCATCTCTGATTCTCCAGGGAATCTCATTACTGGTGCAAGCTTGCTTACATACTGACTGATTTCTTCACAGAAAAGCTTTGAGTATGCCATTCCTCCTGTATACACAATCGCATCTACATCAAAGTGAAGGACAGCAGCCATAGTTCCGATATCCTTAGCAAGTTGGTATGCAAAAGCTTTAAAGATTTCCATCATCTTCTCATCTCCTGCAACAGCTTTGTCTTCTACAGTTCTAAAGTCCATTGTGCCTGTATATGAATATACTCCAGCTTCCTTGCCGATAATTTTCTTAACTTCAGCCTTTGTCATCCCTTCCTTGAAGCAAAGATTAACAAGTGCGTTTGCTGGAAGAGAACCGCCTCTATCCATTCCCATAGCTCCCTCATCCTTAACATTGTTTACATCAACAACTCTGCCGTGCTTATGAGGCGCTACTGAAACTCCGCCGCCAAGGTGGCAAACGATTAGGTTGCAATCCTCATACTCCTTGCCAAGCTGCTCTGCTGCCTTGCGAGCAATAGCCTTCTGGTTAAGAGCATGGAAGAAGCTCTGTCTCTCGAAACCTGGAAGGTTAAGACCAGATATTCTTGCGATTGGTTCAAACTCATCAACACATACAGGGTCTACAAAAAACGCTGGAATATTCTCTGGATCAGCAAGTTCCTTTGCAATGTATGCGCCTACATTTGAAGCATGCTCGCCATAAGGTGGGTTCTTAATTGACTCAATAACAGCATCGTTAACCTTATATGTTCCTGATGGAATGTGCTTGAATAGTCCACCTCTTGAGCAAATTGCATCAAAATCGGAAATCTCGTAGCCGTGCTCGTGTACAGCATTAAGAATTGCTTCCTTACGGAATGGTACCTGCTCAACAACATAATGATACTTAGCTATTTCATTAGCATCATGGTCGATACCAACCTTCATAACCTCGTTCTCATCCTCGTAAACAGCGATCTTTGTTGAAGTTGCACCTGGGTTAATAATAAGAATTTTCATGTAGGGTATTCTCCTTTCACCTTCATAATAAAAAAATTCTAAAAATTTTTATTTAACTTATTGAATATGCGCTTTTTCGCATACATTAATAGGATATATCATTTTACTGCTTTCTTTCAAGTCTTATCGCGATAAAAATCAAATAATCCTAAAATTTTATTCTT
>JAAZHB010000162.1 GCA_012510935.1 Clostridiales bacterium | reverse complement strand
TTAACCAGCTTTGGGAGACAACAATGGATTACCACTCACGTACACTCGTCAAGATAACAGTTGAGGATGCAGAAACAGCAGATGAGATTTTCACAACTCTCATGGGGGATAAGGTTCCTCCTCGTAAGAAATTTATCGAGGAGAATGCAAGATACGTAAAGAATCTTGATATCTAAGGAAAAATTAAGGAGATAAAATGTCGGACATTTTAGATAACAGTAAGATTATAGAACATGACCTATATCATGAAATGAAGGATTCGTATATTGATTATGCGATGTCTGTAATTGTAGGGCGTGCTCTTCCAGATGTAAGAGATGGTCTCAAGCCGGTACATAGAAGAATTCTATATGGAATGCACGAGCTTGGAGTTACTCCAGATAAGCCACATAAGAAATCAGCAAGAATTGTCGGAGAAGTAATGGGTAAATACCACCCTCATGGAGACAGCTCAATTTATGAGGCAATGGTTAAACTCGCACAGGACTTTTCAACAAGATACATGCTAGTAGATGGTCATGGTAACTTTGGTTCGGTTGATGGTGATGGAGCAGCTGCAATGAGATATACCGAGGCAAAAATGTCTCCATTCTCTCTTCAGATGCTAAGAGACTTAGATAAAGACACTGTTGATTTCATGGACAACTTTGATGGTGAAGAGAAAGAACCTATCGTGTTGCCTTCAAGAGTTCCTAATCTTCTTATCAATGGTTCAAACGGTATCGCTGTTGGTATGGCGACTTCAATTCCACCTCATAATCTAGGTGAAGTAATTGACGCTTGCGTTGAGATGATAGACAATCCAGATGCAACAGTTGACGATTTAATCAAGCATGTAAAGGCGCCAGATTTTCCAACAGGAGGAATTATTCTTGGACGCACTTCAGCACAGGACGCATATCGTACTGGCCAGGGAAAGGTTACAATCCGTTCCGTAACAAATTATGAAGAGAGCATAGGAAGAGGAAAGGATAAAATTATCATTTCTGAGATTCCTTATCAGGTTAATAAAGCTCGTCTTATAGAGGCCATGGCAGATATGGTCAAAAATAAGAGGGTGGATGGAATCTACGATATACGCGATGAATCCAACAGAGAGGGTACTAGAATTGTAATTGAACTCAAGAAGGATGCTAACCCAAATATCATCTTAAATAGATTGTATAAGCATACGCAGCTTCAGGTCTCATATTCAATGATTATGCTAGCGCTTGTTGATGGACAGCCAAAGATTCTTTCTTTAAGAGAAATTATCGACGAATATCTCAAGCACCAGAGAATCGTTGTAACTAGAAGAACAAGATATGATCTTGCAAAAGCTGAAGCTAGAGCACATATTCTTGAAGGTCTTATTATTGCACTTGACAATATAGATGAGATAATCCGCGTTATCAGATCATCATACAATGATGCTAAAGCAAAGCTGATGGTTAACTTCAATCTATCTGATCTTCAGGCTCAGGCAATTCTAGACATGAGACTGGCTCGCCTACAGGGACTTGAAAGGGAGAAGCTTGTGCAAGAATACAACGAGATTCTTGAAAAGATTAAATATTACAAGGAAATTCTAGCAGATATGCATAAGCTCCTTGGCGTAATTAAGGATGAGCTTATTGAAATCAAGCAAAAATGGGCAGATAAGAGAAGGACAAAGATTGTCGCTGATGAGGGAGAAATCGATGTCGAATCTCTTATTGATGAAGAAGATGTTGCAATAACACTAACACATCTTGGTTATGTAAAGAGAGTTCCAGAGAATACTTACAAGGCACAGCGCCGCGGTGGAAAGGGAATTCAAGGTCTAACAACAAGAGAGACAGATTTTGTAAAAGACCTTATTATCACATCTACACATGAGTATTTGATGTTCTTTACTGATGCAGGACGTGTTTACAAGATTAAAGCATATGAGATTCCAGAAGCATCAAGAAATGCCAAGGGAACTCCATTAATTAACTTCTTGAATCTCAACCAAGGAGAGAGAGTAACAGCTTGTATTCCAATCAAGAGCCTCGAGACAGATGAAGAACTCATAATGGTAACTAAGATGGGTACTATTAAGAAGACTCCACTTAAGGAATTTGATACAAATAGGAAAACTGGCTTAATTGCAATTAACCTCAAGGATGACGACAAGCTAATTAGTGTAGCTCGTTCAACCGTTCATGAGACAGTACTAGTTGTTACCAGAAACGGTAAGGCAATTGCATTTAGCGAGGATGATGTTCGATCCATGGGCAGAGCAGCTGGCGGAGTTAGAGCAATATCGCTTGAAGACGATGATGTTGTTGTATCAATGGAGCTTGATATTAACCAGTCCCGCAAGATGCTCGTTGTAACAGAGAATGGATTCGGAAAGAGAACATCTCTTGGCGAATATAGGATCCAAGCTCGAGGAGGAAAGGGTGTTGCTACTTATGATAAGAGCAGGTTTGATGAGACAGGACATCTAATTGGTGCAACCCTTGTTGGAGAGGATGACGAATTAATGATAATTAATTCAGAAGGTACAATTATTCGTATTAAGGCAAGTGAAATAAGTACATCAGGCAGATCAACAAAGGGTGTAAAGATTATGAAGTTCAAGAAGAATATCAAGATTGTATCTATCGCAAAGGTTGTCGATGAAGACGATGAGACTAGATCAACAAAAACAGCTAAAGAGAAGAGCGAAGAGAATCCGAACTTGGGTGATGATGGAAACGAACAGATTACACTAGTGTAAAATTCAATTGACGATTTAAACACGCCATTATATTATTATAATATGATGGCGTGTTTTTAGATTAATGACAGAAGATAAGGAGTACTTACAAAATGAAAAGAAGAATAGCTAGAATGCTTGTAATTTCTTTAATCATTATACAGGTGTTTACCTCTGTGGGAGCAGTTTTTGCGGAAGTAGAGGGGACTTCGGGTGCTCAGAACTCACAAGCTGTAACAAATGAAAAAGTTAAAGATAATGAACAAGCAAGCGAGGATAATGACTCAGAACCACTGTCTCAAACGCCAATAATTAGTGATAAGGAATCAACAGATGCAGCTTCGAGCGCAAGCGCTCTAGATATTGATAGTGTAAATGATAAGGTGTCTGACGAAATGGAGTTCATTTATATAGAGACAGCCGAATTGGAGGCACCAGGGACCCAAAATATTGCAATCGCATGGGAAAATGATTTAGACCAAGTAACAAATGCGAATCTTGTTCTTGAAGATAAAGATGGCAATGAGATTGAGATTTCAGAAGCAAATTGAACATCCAAAGCAGATCTATTTA
>JAAZHB010000161.1 GCA_012510935.1 Clostridiales bacterium | reverse complement strand
TTATAGTTTAAATTTTTATGGGTAATTCGGGTGAATCGTTGACATGCTTAGAAGACAGCTTTTTGTATATACCTTTATGTTCAGCATCGGAATTGTATGCGGTTATACGATTCTTGATAGGCAAATAATTATCCGGGGGATGATTGTGATTGCAACAACTTTATTTGTCTTGTATAAGATTGATCTTGAGTGTGAAGACCCTAGTGGAGAGAAAAAGAAACTACTTGTAATGATGCTAGCAGGTTTTGTAATTTTCACATTTTCTTACATTGACTCAAATAATAGCCTTATAGATTCTGACGGGAACCCGATAGATGCAGAAAGTGTAAATGAAATTATTGGTTGCATAACAGATATTGAAGAGAAGAATGATTATTATCAGATTGATTTAAAGTGTAAAGATCCCCTAGATGGGGAGAAGGTTCGTGTGTCTTTCTATGGGGACAGTCAGGAGCTTTGCGGAGAAGCTGCTGGTATTGAGGCTCTGTATGGACGATATGTAAGACTTAAAGGCAAGCTTAAAGTTCCAAGTAGTAGAACTAATCCGGAATGCTTTGATTACAGACTTTATCTTCGGAGTCTGGGTATTTATTATAGCTTTACGGCAAAGAGTGTTGAATCTATTGAGTATGAAGAGGGCAGAATAGAATCAATTTTTCATGCTTATAAACGATACTTGATGAAGAAGAGGGCTATTTTTGAAGAAGCTTTCAAGGATGAAGGTGAGTCAGCGGCTGTCCTGAAGGGTGTCATATGGGGAGATAAAAGTGCCATTTCCGAAGATATTAGAGACACCTTTAATGAGAATGGAACGGGGCATGTACTAGCAGTGAGCGGTCTTCATATTGGGTTTATTTTTGCGCTCTTGAAAGCAATGAGTAAGAAGCGAAAGACTCTCTTTATCTCCATATTAATGGCATTAATCGTTGTATTTTATGGCGAGATGACTTGCTGGAGTCCATCCACAATAAGGGCGGTGTTGGTCCTGTCTGTGAATATTTTTGCAATGCATGTTAGGAGACCATTTGATTTACTGTCTTCGATTAGTTTTGTTGCTCTTGTTCTTCTGACCTTTAATCCTTATCAGCTTTTTAATACAGGTTTTCAAATGACATTCCTTGCTATGCTTGGTATAGCTTTCTTTGGCAAGACCTTAGAGTTCTTTGTTGGGATCTATTGGGCTATTATGCTGGCAGTAATGCTTGCTATTGCGCCTTTTAGTGCGTTTGTATTTAATAGATTTAATCCGCTGACTATACTAGTTAATATTCCGATAGTTTTTTTAGTTTCGATTCTTGTACCTTGTTGCTTTATAGGAATAGGATTTAGCAGCTTAATAGGAGTTATACCTAAGCTGCTAGCCCAGGTAATCTGTGGATTATGTCAGATGCTGATTGATTTAAACGATTGGCTTAATTTTGGTGGAGTTTTCTCCGAAGTATCTTTGGGATATAACTTGGGTGTTCTTGTCTTAATATATGCAATTTTGCTAATTCTATCTTCTGAGTGGGCAAGGATTAAACTCATTAGGCGTGAGTATGCAGAGATTAAAACTGTATGCGTGTTTGCAATGGCTCTTGCAATTTCAATTGGGGTTGCATACAACAATAGCTTTAGAAATGATGAGATAGTTTTTGTAGATGTTGGGCAAGGTGATTGTACTCATGTTAGAGCTGGAAGTATTGATGTGTTAATTGATGGTGGAGGTAATACCAGGACGAATGTGGGGGAGAAAATATTGCTTCCGTATTTAGTAAAAAATGGAATTAGCGACATAGATGTGGCAATAGCCACGCATCTTCATACTGACCATTTTAAGGGGCTTCAGGAACTAGATGAGATTTACACAATAAGAAGTATTGCAGTCCCAATTCCAACAGAGGTAAAACCGTTGGAGTCAGAAGAAGACTCAAGTGTCAAACGAAAAGGACAAAGTGATAAATCAGGAATGAATATTACTGAGTCTAATAAAAGGTTTAATCTTCGCAAGAATTCGTTTATAGAGCCTATATGGCCAATAGACATAGAAATGTTTAAAATGCAAACTTCAAGCGACGAGAACGAGAATAACATGGCATATATGGTGCATTATGATGGTGTTAAGGCTTTAATTACAGGTGATATGACAGGAGAAGATGAGATTGCTATGTCTGCTTACTACAGAGGCAGAGATACTCTTGATTGCGATATTTTAAAAGTATCGCATCATGGAAGCAAATCTAGTACAACGAAGGAGCTACTCGAGGCAACAAGTCCGCAGATTGCAATTATTTCTGTAGGCTCGAACTTTTATGGGCATCCTTCAGAAGATGTTATTAAGAGATTAGAGGCGTTTGGAATAAAAGTGTATCGAACAGATTTAGATGGGGCGGTGGGAATAGATTTAAAAAATGGAAAGATAAGACAGATTGATACTATGAAGTGAGAAGATATGATAAAATTACAAAAGACTTTAAAGATATTAAACCAAGTAAGGAAAAGAAATGTCATATAACGATTTTGTAAAAGATATTAAAGCTAGTGTGCCGAATAGTTCGCTCTTCTTCTATGGAGATGAGGACTTCTTGATGAATTGGGCAACTGAAACTGTTATTAATAAATACGTGGACAAAGACAATAGAAATATTGATGTGCAACATCTTGATGGAGGGATGTGCAGCGCGGAAGATATAATTGCAGCAACAAGAGCATATTCGATGTTTTCTACGCGAAGAGTTGTTGTTGTATCTGATTTTAAGCCAATTTTCAGTAGCAATGGAACAAGGGGTTTAACTGCTGACGAGGAGGCTTTGCTTGAGATGGCATCAGCACCAAATGACTCGTCGGTCTTGGTTTTCAAGACTTCAGCATCTCACTCCGACAAGCTGCTGTCTTTCGGCAAGAAGCTTATGAAAGCTTGCAATGGAACATACTGTTTTGACAGGCTAGATAAGGCGACTTTGAAGCCGTTTATTACAAAGAGAATTCATGGTGCTGGCAACATGATAGGGGAGAGAGACCTCGATTATCTAATTAATCTATCTGGATATTTTAATAAGAATAGCGAATACTATCTTGAGAATCTCGAAGCGGACCTTCTTAAGATTAACAATGCTGCAGTAGATTCAAGGGTTACTAAAGATATAATCGATGAACTTCTTGTCGGCGATGACGACAAATTCGTTTTCAACCTCATTGACGCAATGATGAGTGGCAATAAGAGAACAGCAATGGAGATTACAACAGCTATAATTGCTGAGGAGAATAATGACGCAATGATGCTTCTGGGCCTAATTACAAAGCAACTTGAGATGATGTATGATGCGGAGCAGCTTTCGCAGAAAGGAATGTCCGTTGCACAGATGGCGAAGGCAACAGGCGTTAACGAATATAGATTTAAGAAAGCATATTTGGCCTCAAGAAAGATGAACATTCATAGAATTAAAAAGATGCTTATGAGACTCTATAATATCGATAAGGACATAAAGACTGGAAATATAGATAAGGATACAGCACTTGAGTTGTTCGTCTTTGAGATGTAATGCTGTGACAAATAGTTTGAGGATTAATTGGCAAGACCTGTTAACGGAGCTATGTGACTTTATTACAGAACTTTTTCTGGAAATCTATATAATATAGACAGATAAGATAGATGAAAGAAAAGGAGATTGAAACAATGAAATTCATGTTTGATAATTATCTAGTAGAATATATGGAGAAAAACAACAAGAAAGATATTCTGCTAGCACCAATGATGTGCAGAACCTGATCGGGTTCTCATCTTGAGATATCAGCAAGGTTTGTTGATGAAGAAGAAGTTAGAATTCTAAAGGAAGATGGATTTGTTAGCATTCCGCATGACTTTGGAGAGGTGCTGATTGAGCACATGCCTGCAAAGACAGCAGATGTAGTAAGAGTTGGGCTTTCAAGATTCTTTAAACACTTATTCGTTGAGGGAATTTATTCAGTCTAATAAAGTAAAAATACCAGCCAAATAACAAAAAATATAGAATAAATAGAATAATAAAAAATGCAAGATAGGCTCTTAGTCATATCTTGCATTTTTGCTTTAATTATTATTAACCTTTGCAATTAGTTCTCTTGCGGCAGCAGTAGCGCTATCAGAATCTGAACCACTGAATAGCATTGCAAGCATTCGCTCCTTGCCAGCACTATCAAGATGTTCAATGATTGTGTGCGACTTATTGGACTCGAGTTCTTTGCTGATCTTGTAGTTATCCGTACCGTATGCAGCAATTTGAGCGAGGTGAGTGATGCAAATAACTTGGTGGTTCTGTGCAATCTCTGACAACTTTAGGCCGACAGTAAGGGCAGTCTTGCCACTGATACCTGTATCAATTTCATCAAAAATCATAGTTTCTATTGAATCGGAATCCCCGATTATTCGCTTTAAAGCCAACATAATTCTGGAAATCTCTCCGCCCGATGCAATCCTTGCAAGCGGCATTAACGGCTCTCCCGGATTAGTTGAAATCATGAATTCAACATTATCATAACCAATCGAACTAATCTCATTTAATCTGGTAATATCAATCTTGAAATCAGAATTAAGGAAGTCTAATGCTTTGAGTTCAGCGCTAATAGCTTTCTCAAGGACCAAAGCATTTTGCTGCCTAATTGTGCTAACCTTATTGGCTTGAACCTCCAACTTGGAGTAAGCAAGATCCATAGCTTCCTTTAAAGACTTTTTCTCATATTCAAAATTTTGAATCAAATTCAGTTTAGAATCAATCTCGCTGGCGTATTCAAGAATTTCAGGTATGTTCTTGTGATATTTGCGCTTCGCATCCTCAATAACACTAAGCCTTTCCGACATTGAATCAAGGTCGGATTCATCAAAGGTGAGTGTAGAGGAGATGTCTCTAATACCATCCGAAACATCTTCCAGCTGGTAATAAATATCTTGAAGCTTCCCAGATATCTCAGCTAAGTCATTGCTATAATTTGCGATTGATGCAATTTCATTAACGCAACGGTTCAGCGAAGTGAGAATTGATGCATCTGATTCATGAAGTGCGTTATAGCTTGATGAGACAGAAGAATAAATTTTCTCGCTGTTGCGCATAAGCTCAATATTCTGAGCTAGCTCATCATCCTCTCCAGGCATAAGATGAAGCCCGTCAATATATGAGAACTCAAATTGATAGAAATCCTTCTGCTGAAGGGCGGACCTTTCCTCACTAAGCAGGTGATCATAGGCTTTCTTTGCATCCTTGTAACTATCATAGAGTTCAGCAAGAGTAGCAAGCTCGGGTTGAACTTCTTTGTTAAAGCTGTCTGAAATAGTAATATGACTCTCAGGATTCAAGATTTGCTGATTATCATATTGACCATGAATGTCTATGAAGTCATGGCAAAAATCACGAAGCTGCGCAAGAGTTACCATCTGGCCGTTTAGCTTTGAGACGCTTTTGCCCGAAGCGAGCAGCTCTCTAGTAATAATTACTTCTTCACCGTTCTTGTCTCCTGCGATTTGAATGGTCGCCTTATCAGTGCCACTTCTAACCATAGAAATATCAGCCCTGCCTCCGAGCGCAGTGCTAATTGCTTGCACAAGAACCGATTTGCCGGCACCAGTTTCTCCTGTGATAATATTTAGAGCATTACCAAGATCAAATGACAAGTGCTCAATTGTAGCAAAATTATCTATAGAGACTTGTTGTATCATTAATCTGTCCTTCTCATTAGTTTGTCGAATTCATTGATTACAGCTTCAACATATTCTTCCTTCTCGATAACTATAAGCATGGTGTTGTCTCCGCTTACAGTACCAACTATGTGATTAAGCTCAAGGCAATCAATAGCCTCTGCAGCGGCATTTCCACATCCGGAAAGAGTCTTAACCAGAATGAGATTCTGCGCCGACTTGTAGGACAATACAGTTTCTCTGAAAATCTTAATGAACCTCTCAGAAATAGGCCTCTCCTGATAATTGCTAGCTATATATCTATAGTTACCATTCTTAGATAGACCTTTTACAAGCTGCAGTTCCTTAATATCTCTTGAAATAGTTGCTTGTGTTACATTGTAGCCCAGTTCGCGCAGATGTTCTTGAAGCTGATCTTGTGTCTCAACATCGTTCTCAGCAATAATCTCAAGAATTTTATTTTGTCTAGAAATACGCATTTCTTGCTCCTCCAAACACTAAAAGTTTATATCTTCTCATAGTCATTTCATACAGATTATAGCATAAATACACAGCTCATATGCTAAGTATTTCTCGCATTTTTTCGACACTTTTCTATAAGCTTTCTTGCCTCAAAGATGTGCGAAATAGGAGTCAATTAAGAAGCCTCTCGAGGAGCCTCTCAGATAGACAAAAAGGGCTTTTTTTGGTAAAATATTCCGAAGGAGTGTAACAAATGAGAATAATTGGAATTGACCCAGGTTATGCCATTATGGGATGGGGAATTGTGGATTATGTTGGTAACAAATTCACGACAGTTGATTATGGCGCGATTACCACTGACGCGGAGATGCCGACAGAGAAACGCCTCAGCATAATATATGACGAGCTTCGGGAAATCATAGACAAGTATTCACCCGATGAAGCTTCTGTGGAGAAGCTTTTTTTCAATACAAATACAACGACTGCGATAACCGTAGCGGAGGCTAGGGGCATTGCGCTTCTTGTCTGCGAGCAGAATAATGTTGCGCTTAACGAATATACACCACTTCAAATAAAGATGGGTTTGGTTGGCTACGGCCGCGCTGAGAAAAAACAAGTTCAGGAAATGGTTAAACTAATTCTCAACCTTAACGAAGTGCCGAAACCTGATGATACCGCGGATGCTCTGGCTGCAGCAATTTGCCATGCGCACACTGGAGGAAGCCGTCTTAGAATTAAATAGCAAAAGATAGAATTAGCTAGAGGATTTGAGTAAAGGCTACTAAATGGTCGATATATTTGTAAGTCTATAGCAGAAGATAGGAAGAATAACAAAATGATAAGAACAGTAGTAGGGAAATATCTTTTATATGATAATGGAGCTATCGTTGTGCAGACTGAGTCTGGACTTGGCTTTCGCATACATGTGGCAGACACTTCACAGATTCTGAATGCCAGAGAAGGCGAGGAAGTTGAAATTTACACCCACATGCATGTTAAGGAAGATGCGATGTCACTCTTTGGCTTTGCAGATATCGATGGCCTCAAGCTGTTCGAACAACTCATCGGGGTGAACGGTATTGGACCGAAAGCAGGCCTTGCCATAATGTCACTTGGCACACCAAACCAGATAAAGCAGTCAATAGCTGCGAAGGATTCGGCTGCAATTGCGAGAGCTCAAGGCGTTGGCAAGAAAACCGCAGAGAGAGTTATCCTAGAACTTTCAGATAAGGTTAATGTCCTTCCAATCGATGGAGAGGCTCTAAGCGAGGAGACAGCAACAGTCATTGCTTCAAATGGTGAGCGTGCAGAGGCTATAGTGGCACTTACAACCCTCGGATATACCAAGAAGGAAGCAGAACAAGCAATTTCAAATGTTCAAGATGAAGATCTGAAGGCGGAAGAATACATTAAGAAGGCGCTAAAGTTCTTGTTATAGAAGATAAATAGGAGAGCAGAATAAATGAGCGATAGAGTAACAGAAGCACAGATTAAGCCATACGAGCTTGCTGGCGAGCTTACAATCAGACCTCAATACCTAAGTGAATATTGCGGACAGTCTGCAACCAAAGACAATCTGTCGATATATATTGAGGCGGCTAAGAAAAGGAGCGAGTCACTAGACCACGTTCTTTTTTACGGTCCTCCGGGATTAGGCAAAACCACTCTCGCTGGAATAATTGCTAATGAGCTAGGTGTCGATATCAAGATTACATCAGGGCCTGCGATTGGAAGAGCAGGAGATCTTGCAGCAATCCTTTCGAACCTAAACGATGGAGATGTACTTTTTATCGACGAGATTCATAGACTTAATCGTGCAGTTGAAGAAGTTCTTTATTCAGCGATGGAAGACTATGCTCTTGATATAGTAATTGGCAAAGGACCAGCGGCTAGGTCTCTAAGAATCGATATAGCCAAATTCACATTGATTGGAGCAACTACAAGAGCAGGAAGCCTTTCGGCACCGCTAAGAGATAGATTCGGAATTATTTCGAAGTTCGAATTCTATACAGAAGATGAGTTGAAAGATATTTTGAACCGTACAGCACATGTTCTAGATATTTCAATCGATGACGAGTCGCTTAGCGAGCTTTCGAGAAGGTCAAGAGGTACACCGAGAATCGGCAACAGACTTCTCAAGAGAGTTAGAGATTTCTCTTCGGTAATTAGCGACGGAAATGTGGATATAGCAATAACAAAGAAGGCTCTTGATGCGCTTGGCGTTGACGAGCTTGGACTTGAGAAGCTTGACAGAGATATTCTCGAGACGATAATCAAAAGCTTTTCTGGCGGGCCTGTTGGAATTGAGACCATTGCATCGGCTATCGGAGAAGAAAGAGTTACAATTGAGGACGCAAATGAGCCGTTCCTTATTCAATCGGGATTGCTTTTCAGAACGCAGAAAGGCAGGATGGCTTCAAGAGAGGCTTACGAGCATCTTGGACTAATGAGCTATTATGGCGGCGAGACAATTTAGATAAAGCAATGAATATAGGCCATTCAAAACCTATGAGCACCGGGCATGGGAATAGAAAGTAAATTATTAAGATAAAAAAATACGAAGGGGACAATAGGATTTGAAATTAGAAGATTTTGACTACAATCTTCCGGAGGAGCTGATTGCACAGACTCCAATGGAGCAAAGAGATTCTTGCAGAATGATGGTGCTAGACCGCGCCACCAAGGGCATAGAGCATAAACATTTTTATGATATTAAAGAATATTTCAAGCCAGGCGACTGCCTTGTATTGAACGATTCCAAGGTAATACCCGCAAGACTTTTTGGCACTAAAGAAAATACGGGAGCGCATATCGAGCTTCTTTTGATTAAAAGAATTGAGGGTGACAAGTGGGAATCGCTGGTAAGACCGGGGAAAAGACTCCACGAGGGCGATACTGTCGTTATCGATGAGGAGAGACTGTTCAAGGCACATATTCTTGGTATGCATGACGAAGACAACGGCACAAGGCTTATCGAGTTCGAGTATGATGGGATTTTCATGGAAAGACTCGAGGCGGCTGGAAGCATGCCTCTTCCACCGTACATTGAGAGGGCAGCGGACGAAGAAGATAAAGAGATGTACCAGACGGTTTACAGCAAGTTCGATGGTTCAGTGGCAGCACCGACCGCAGGGCTTCACTTTACAAAAGAGCTTTTGGCAGAGATAGAAGCAATGGGTGTTAAGCTAGCTTATGTCACGCTACATGTCGGAATAGGGACCTTCAGACCTGTAAAGGTGGATAAGATTGAAGAACATAAGATGCATTTTGAAGAATGTTCTGTGTCAGAAGAGGCGGCAGCAGTTATTAATCAGACGATTGAAGAGGGTGGCAGGATTATTTCTGTAGGCACAACCTCAACAAGAACTCTTGAGAGCGCAGCGGTAGAGACAGAGAATGGTTACAGGGTAGCAGCAGGAAGCCTGTCTACAGGAATTTTCATTTATCCTGGATACGAGTTCAAGGTT
>JAAZHB010000160.1 GCA_012510935.1 Clostridiales bacterium | reverse complement strand
CGCCTTCAGCTAGAGTATCCTGAATTGTATTTAGAGCTGTCTGCAATATTTCTTCAACGTCCTTCTTTGTCTTTCCGGTCTTGTCTGCAACCTGGCTCACAAGTTCAAACTTATTCATATCTTTACCCCCTCAAATTTCGAAACCTATAAATGAAATTATAAAAATTTAATCATTTTATGTCAATAAAAATATTAATTCCATTAATTATTTATTTTTTCTACCAAAAATCCGTTCTATCTTATCTGTCAGTCTTACAATTTTCTTGCCAGCCGGGAGCATCAATAGCTCATCATGGTTAAGAGTCTTTGTTGCCAAAATCATTGCGGCATATACAACTACTGCGATGATAATTGCAAATAGTGTAGCAACAGAATTCTTATCAATTAATAGCATAACTCCTTTATATGTTAAGAATGTGGCAACGCCCATTACCCCGGCTGAAAACAGCGGCTTTATGAATGTTGTAGTAAGGTGGATCGATACATTCGCATGTCTTTTAAGTGCATAATAATTCAATATGCCCGCTACAAGATATGCAGTTACACTGCCAATCGCTGCACCATTTATGTTTAATGATGGGATTCCAACAAGAACATATGTTATAACAAACTTTACAACCGCACCAATCAGCAGATTATAAACTGGCAGCATCATCTTCCCAATAGCTTGAAGCGATGTTGAGAAAGTTCTCATGGCAGATAATGTTATTACACTCAATGCTAGTATTTGAAGGTTCAATGTTGCCATATCTGCTTCTTCGGGACGCGATGGATATAACAGATGCAATATTGGGCTCGCCATTACCATCAATCCAATTGCGCACGGAATGGCTACAACCATCATTGTCTTAATTCCGGCTTGAATATTTTTATCAAGTTCCTTCTTGTTTCTCAATGTAAAGGCTGCAGTTACCGCCGGCAAAAGACTCATTGAAACCGCGTCAATAAATACACCTGGGAATCCAATCAATGGGTCTGTATAACCACTAATTAGCCCATACAATGTCTTTGATTCAGTATATGACCATCCTGTTGCTTGTAATCTATTCATTATTACTACGGCATCAATGCTCATCATAATAGGCATAATTGTTGAACCGATTGTAATAGGAATTGATACTACAAGTAATTCCTTCAATATTGACTTGCGTGATTCATCGTCTGTATGCGACCTACCAATCAGAGTCTCTCTTTTTTTACGATCAAGAACAAAAATAATCGATAGAATTACAATAGCTGCGATTAATCCAGCTGTTGCACCAAAGGTTGCTCCCGCAGAAGCAAGTTCAACACTTTTACTTACTAGGAAAAAAGATAGTGACAGTCCAACAATTACGCGGAAAAGCTGTTCAGCTATTTCCGATGTTGCTGTCGGAATCATATTCTGTCGTCCCTGATAGTAACCTCTAAAGGATGATGCAATAGGCGCAAACAAGAGTGCCGGTGCAATCGCCATAAGCGATGCCTTCGCTCCAGGATTTCCCATTTTCTCAGAAATAAATCCCGCGCCAAAGAAGCATATCGCAAATGAAACGAATCCAATTGACAACATCAGTACAAACGAAATCTTATATACCCTAAATGCATTTTTGTGGTCACCTAAGGCTGTCCTTGCCGATACCATTCTTGAAATGGCAACAGGAAGGCCTGCAGTAGCTAGTACCAAGAATAAGGAATAAATTGGATAAACGGCTCCGTAATAGGACATTCCTTCTGCTCCAATTAGATTAGTTAACGGTACACGAAATACTGCTCCAAGGGCCTTGCATACTATACCTGCAGCCGCCAGAATAGTAGCTCCTCTAAGGAGTTTACTATGCGAACTCTTCTCTCGCTTTTCTACATGTGTATTACTCATTGCCGACGCCCTCTTTCTCTAGGTTGTGAATCTTTCTAGCGTTGTTATCTCTCATTAATATTTATAGCTCCATCATTATTTTGTTCTTAGCATTATTTACTTCTGCTATTGTCTTCTCAATATCTATAGTGTCATATTCTCCATCGCGGTAAAGAACTCTACCATCAACCATTGTAAGAACAACATCTTTTCCAGACCCTGAATAGACTAAATTATTAAGCATATTATGAACTGGTTGCATATTTGGCACATCAGTATTAACTACCACTAAATCGGCCGAATATCCTTCTTTAACAAGTCCACTATTCTTTCTTCCTTGTGCAATCGCGCCTGCCCTTGTAGCACTATATAGAATCTGCTGAGGACTCATTGCTGCTGGGTTATTTGAACTCATCTTGCCAACCATAGCCATCATCTTCATCTCTTCAAAAAAATCAAGGCTATTATTACTAGCTACGCTATCGGTTCCTAGTGCAACATTAACACCGGCTTCAAAAAGTTTTGGAGTATTACACATACCACTTACCAGCTTTAGATTGCTGATTGGATTTGTAGCAACTGTAACATCCTTCTCTTTAAGAATACTAATATCGTTATCATCAATATGAACGCAATGCGCCGCAATACATCTTGTGTCAAACGCACCATAATCATTTAGATATTCTACTGGTGAACGGCCATCGCGTCTTTGTCTGCAGCCTTCGACCTCTGATGCTGTCTCTGATACATGCACATGCAGACCAACTTGATATTTCTTAGCTTCCTCCACAACCGCACGAACTGTATCCTCGTTAGTCGTATATTCAGCATGAACGCTTGTATCTACTAGAACTCTTCCTTCATCCCAGCCATGATACATTACAATGCTATCATGCATTTCCTTGAGTCCATCCAGCTTTTCAACTGGTACTCCCATTGGATTAGCTATTCCCCTAGAAATGTTAACCTTTGCTCTTGCAGTGCTAACCGCCCTAACAATAGAATCCATAAAATAATACATATCGCTTGTTGATACTATTCCGTATCTAAGTGATTCTGCCACCGAAAGCATTGTTCCCCAGTACACAGCTTCGTCATTAAGCTTATCTTCAAAAGGGAAAATCAATTCATTGAGCCATCTATCCAAAGAAAGACCTTCTCCGTAGCCGCGCATAAGTGTCATAGCCATATGTGCATGAGAGTTGTAAAAGCCAGGCATAATCACCTTGCCCTTGCCGTCATAACACTCTCCGAATTTCTCTTTCATATCATCATCAGGTGCTTCATTACTAATATATACAATTAGATTCCCTGCAACACCAACATACATATTTCCTTTATAGTTAAAGTTCTCATCAACTAGACCAATTTTTTCAAACAGCATGGTGACTCCCTTTCTAATAAATACTATGTTTTAATTGTCAAAAGCAGCAACAAAATTCGCGGCTCTGTTCAAACTATTAGTGTACTATTTTATACTGGATTAGCCTTTTTCTCAAGTTCATAATTGTATCTCAAAGTTCGCATTAACGAAAGAAGCTGCGTTAGGTCTAATTGTTTTCCTATATATAAGCTTAGGCCTGGATTATTGCCGCTCATAATAGTTAATGTGTCTTTAAATTCCTCCTTCGCAACAACAAGCATATATGCACTTACATTATTGACTTTTGCGAAATTTAAAGTGAACCTTTCGCCTCTATTGAAGATATTTGATACCCCTATCACCTCTGCATGCGCTCTTATCTCTGCAATCTTAATCAAATTGCTAGTTGTGTCCGGAATATCTCCATAACGGTCAATCAACTCATCAATAAGCTCTTCTGCGTCGTCCTCCCCTGAAATAGTCGCAATTTTCTTATATGCCTGAAGTCTCAAAGTCTCATCATCAATATATGAGGCTGGAATATTTGAAGGGAGATTAATTTCAATTGAGATTTCCGCTCTTTCCTCAGTTACAGTCTCTCCCTTGAGTCTTCTTACTGCTCTATCTATCTCTTTGCAATATAGCTCGTAACCAATTCCTTCTATATGTCCGCTTTGTGCTTCTCCTAGTACATTCCCCGCGCCTCGCAGTTCAAGGTCTCTCATCGCTATTTTGAAGCCTGCGCCGAACTCGGTAAACTCGCGTATTGCGATTAGTCTTTTTCTTGCAACATCAGTCAGAACCTTCTGAGGCTTGTACATTAAATATGCATAGGCAATCCTACTGGACCTTCCTACTCTTCCTCGCAGCTGATATAACTGTGCTAAGCCAAGTCTATCTGCATTAAGAATGATTATTGTATTTGCATTTGGAATATCAATACCATTTTCGATAATCGTTGTAGCAACAAGAACATCGATACGACCCTCCACATAGTCAAGCATTGTATTCTCGAGATCTTCTTCAGACATCCGCCCATGTCCAATAGCCACTCTTATATCCGGCAACATTCTTTGAACTCTTTCGGCTATGTCCTTAACTCCGCTAATCCTATTATCAACAATAAAAGCCTGTCCCCCTCTTGAAAGCTCTCTTTCCAAGATATTGCATATCAAGTTGTCATCCTCTGATGTAACAAAAGTCTGCACCGGCACTCTATCTCCCGGAGGTTCATCAATAGTACTTATATCCTTTATTCCTGTAAGTGACATATTTAGTGTTCTTGGTATAGGTGTCGCTGAAAGTGTTAAAACATCCACATCCTGTTTTATCATCTTTAAAGCTTCCTTATGCTTAACTCCGAATCTTTGCTCCTCATCAATTACAAGTAGTCCCAAATCTTTGTATTCTACATCATTAGATAGAAGCCTATGCGTTCCAATAAGAAGGTCAATTTTGCCCTCTTTAAGTTTCCTTATTATTTCCTTCTGCTGAGTCGCTGTTCTAAACCTTGATAGCATCTCAATTTCAAAGGGATAGCCTTCAAATCTTGCAAGT
This sequence comes from Clostridiales bacterium, assembly GCA_012510935.1. Next base: position 2,976 of record JAAZHB010000160.1, on the reverse strand, counting down.
AGATTATGATAATGTTGGTTAGCGAGCAAAGTTGTTGGCGCTAGAACTGCTGCTTGCTTCCCTTCAGAGATGCATTTGAAAATTGCTCTAGCCGCAACCTCCGTCTTTCCAAAGCCTACATCGCCGCAAAGAAGCCTATCCATAGGAACAGGTTTTTGCATATCCTCTTTAATCTCATCGATTGCTCTTAACTGGTCCTCAGTCTCGGTATATGGGAAATCTTCCTCAAATTGGCCTTGCCAAAAACTGTCTTTTGGGAAAGCGTGACCCGGAGCCGACTCTCTCTGTGCATAGAGCTTCACAAGATCCTCAGCAATCTCTTCAATAGCTTTTCTAACCTTATCTCTTGTCCGCTTCCATGCGCCGCCAGACAATCTAGATAGACTTGGAGCCTCTCCATGACTTCCGATATACTTCTGGATAATATCCAGCTGCTCTGTAGGAATGTAGAGCAAATCAGTTCCAGCATATCGTATTTGAAGATAGTCCTTTGTCTCACCATCAGCAGTCAAAGTCTTGATACCTTCAAATCTACCAATTCCATGGATCTCATGTACAACATAGTCTCCAGCCTTTAGATCAGAGAAATTAATAGAATTTGCTGATTTTTTCTTTCTCTTTAGCGGTTTTCTCTTCGATTGAGGAAAAATATCAGACTCCGCAATGTAGCAAAGCATTCCATCGTCAAGAATAAATCCACTGCTTAATGCTCCAACGACATTCGTTATATCGCCATGAATATCTGCAATAGAAAGGTACTCCTTAATCCTATCCTCGCGATCTTTAGACGAACTCACAATCTTTATGCTATATCCAGCAGCCAACATATTCGCAATATCTTTGGTAAAAAGTTCCATGTTCCCGCCAAATGAGGCGACTTGCCTGCTTCTCATATTAATTACATGATCAAGCCTCGACACACCCTTTAATCGTTCGGGCATCGGCGTATATATAACTACATCTTTTTGATAAATTCCAAAATATTCTTTTTCATTTTGAAAATCGGGAATCTCTGAAATCACTCTTTCTGGATCACAGACCACTATTCTTGCATCATCAAAAATCTCCCAAAGGAATGTCTTTGGAAGATTGAAATAATTCAAATAATCTGCGTAAAGCTGAATATCTGTCCTTGTCTCAAACCTTTCCCTCAGCTCATCCGGAATATCTTTATGTTTAAGGGCTTCTTCAAGTTCTTCACTTGACGGAATAAATTCAGCTGCTGGCCCAATCAGCACATCCTTAACATTAAGCACAGACCTTTGAGTATCAACATCATAAAATCGAATTGAATCTATTTCATCATCAAAAAACTCTATTCTTAATGGGTTATCATACGAAGCCGAAAAAACATCTATTAATCCACCTCTTGAAGAGAACTCTCCCGTTGACTCCGTTACATTTTGTGCCTCGTAGCCAGACATTGCTAGTCTTCGCTTCAGTTCGGAAGTGTCAACAACATCTGAAACCTCAAGCTTAATTAGTGCATCATTAAAATGTTCAGATGAAACAGTAGGCTTAAGGACTGCCGATACAGGAGCTATAACCGCTACCATTTTGCTGGAGTCCTTCGGTGTTGCAAGTGCTTGGATACCTTTAAGTCTGTTTTTTAGAGAAGTCTTATCTCTTGCCTCATACGAAAGAGAATTTTCCTCTTGAGGCATTACTATAATATCTGCTTCTGGCGCAAAAAAAGCAAGGTCATCACTAAGACGCTGTGCTACGCGCCCTGATGAGACCACAATTAAAATTTTTCTATGCTCTTTTAGTTCAGCAGCAGCCAGATACGCGATCCGGCTGCCACTTACTCCCGTATAATTACTTATCATATGTTATATTATGCTTATTCATAGCATTATCGATCCCGAGCCTAATAATATCTTCTGCTGCATCAGCGGCCGATCTAGCAGCTTTTGCCAGAAGCTCTTGTTCCTTCTTTGGAACTTTCCCAATAACATGACTAATCACATTATCGTCTTTCGAATCTCCAACTCCAATTCTAATTCTTGGGAAATCCTTGCTGCCAAGTTCCTTAACAACAGACTTCATACCATTGTGAGTTCCAGGGCCACCGGACTTGCGTATTCTAATTGATCGAATCGGAATATCAAAGTCATCATAAATAATAATAATATTCTCAACAGGGATATCATAATACATTGCGGCTTCTCTTACCGATTGACCACTTAGATTCATATAGGTCATTGGTTTTAATAAAATAACCTTCTCATTTGAGATTATCCCATTCCCTATTAGTCCCTTGAATTTACTCTTATTAATAACTATCCCTGTGTTTGAAGACAATTCATCTATTGCTCGAAAGCCCATATTATGCCTTGTATTCTCATATTCTTTACCTGGATTTCCAAGGCCTACAATTAAATACATATTCCCTCAACTCACCTAATAAAGACATAACATATAACATTCTATGAAAGATGTCTTTATGTTATTTTGCCTCAAACATAATACTAACAGACTTATTGTTACTTACCCTATCTATTGTTTCTGCAAAGATAGGGCCTACCGACAGAACAGTAATCTTATCGAGTTTCTTCTCTTCTGGAAGTGGTAGTGTGTTAAGAAGAACCATCTCCACAATATCGCTCTCTTTAATTCTCTCAATTGCGGGGCCAGATAAAACAGCATGAGTTGAAGCCGCATAAACGCTTTTCGCACCTAAATCCATAAGAGCTTTTGCAGCATTGCAAATTGTTCCAGCCGTGTCAATCATATCATCAACGATTACGCAATTCTTCCCCTTAACATCCCCAATTATATTCATAATTTCTGATTTGTTAGGTTCAGGTCTTCTCTTATCAACGATGGCAATAGGTACATTCAACGGTTTTGCCATGTTACGAGCTCTTGTAACACTACCGTGGTCAGGAGATACGATACACATGTCTTCAAGATTCTTCTCTTTAAAATAGTTTGTTAGGAGCGGTTGTCCAATCATGTGATCAACAGGAATAT
>JAAZHB010000159.1 GCA_012510935.1 Clostridiales bacterium | reverse complement strand
CAAAATAAGATTAATCTTAGCTCGATTCGTTGCCTTTGAATTTTGCATATAATATCAACTACTTTCCTGTTGTATAATTGTCGAAATATCCCTGAATAAGAATGATTGGTGTTCCCTTGTCTCCTGAACCTGAAGTTAGGTCGCAAAGTGAACCAATAAGGTCTGTAAGAGCTCTAGGTGTTGTTCCCTCTGAAGCCATATCTCCAACAAGATCAGAATCCTTCTCCAAAATTCTGCTCTCAATAGCAGCTTTTAGTTCCTCCCCACTAAGATCACCGAAATCATTATCAGCAAGATACTTTAACTTAAGCTCGTTAGGTGTACCAATAAGACCAGGTGTATGTGCTGGTGATACTACTGGATCTGCAAGCTCCCAAATCTTTCCGATTGGATCCTTGAATGCTCCATCTCCGTAAACCATAACCTCAACATGCTTACCTGTCTCCTTAAGTACTCTTGCCTGCATATCCAAAACAAGGTCAGTGCACTCGCGAGGGAAAAGCTTAACTGTATCTTCTGTAGCCTTATTTGAACCTAGAAGACCATACTTCTCATTATATCCGCTACCATTAACTGAAGCTGTTAGAATATCGTCTAAACCAAGAACATTAGCGCCCTTGCTCTTAAGAATTCTCTTTGTACGAACTCTTGTGTGAATGTCACAAGCAATTACATCATTTGTGTACTTAAGAACTTCTTCAGCATGATTTGCAAAAATTACTTCGCACTCTGCGCCACATGCTTCAACGAGGCTCTTATAATAATCAACATAGTCAACGCCTGTAAACTGGTGCTTGTTCTCTCCAAATAATTCTCTATATTTTGCAAGAGTGAGTACATCACTGTATGGATTAACTCCTGCATCGTCAATCTGGTCATATGTTAGAAGCGCATTTCCAACCTCATCGCTTGGGTAGCTTAGAACAAGTACAACCTTCTTAACACCCTTTGCAATACCTCTTAGGCAGATTGCAAAACGATTACGAGAAAGGATTGGATGAACAACTCCAACAGTCTCTCCATTAGTCTTTGCCTTTACATCTGCTGCAATTGCATCTACATCTGCATAGTTACCTTGTGATCTAGCTACAACTGACTCTGTTACAGCAATAATGTCTCTGTCACGAAGTTCAAACCCTTCTGATTTTGCAGCTTCAAAAACACTGTCAATTACAATTTTGCCAACGTCATCGCCCTCTCTGAAAATAGGACCTCTGATTCCCCTTGATACTGTACCAATTCTTCTGTCATTACTCATAGTATGCCTCCTGATTGTGCATGATATATATCGAGGAGCCCTAATGCTCCGCGTAAGCTATTTCAAAAACAAGATTTATTATACTGCTATTGTTTCACCTTATCAATAAAACAGTAGAACAAATTCTAAAAAAATCATATATTTTTGGGATTTTTAATCAATTTCTCGACAGATTTCAGAATAATTTTAACCTTTTCCTCTCCATCGTTCAGATTTTCTCCATGTGCATAAACATATAATTTAATCTTAGGCTCCGTTCCCGAAGGTCTAATGATTGCAACTGACCCTTCTCCTAGCTTAAATTCTAAAACATCACTAGGTTCAAAATCAAGATATCCCTGCTTGTAATCCGTAACTGATTTTACATCATATCCAAGTTTCGATGGCAATGCCTTTCGAACGCCGTCCATTGCTATGGACATTTTCTCATAAGCGTCCTCGCCTTCAAAATTAAAGCTATGAACTCCCTCTTCATAATATCCATATTTTGCATAGAGGTTCTGCAAACCTTGATATACAGACAGTCCTTTTGCCTTATAAAAGCAGCTCATCTCTGCAAAAATCATCGCCGTAGATATTCCATCCTTATCCCTTGCGTAATCGCCCTTGAGAAAGCCTATGCTCTCTTCGTAGCCAAAAAGATATTTGTACCGGCCGGTCCTCTCATTGTCCAAGATTTTCTCCGCTATGTACTTAAATCCGGTTAACGCATAGTCAACATGAATGCCATAGTTCTCGCAAATAACATCAAACATCGGGGAAGATACAACCGAACGAATAGCAAAGCTATTTGCATCAAGAGTGCCCCTCTGTTTATTAACCTCAGCCACATAATGAAGCAACAGAATTCCCATCTGATTTCCTGAAAGAGAATAATATTCGCCACTCTCATTACGAACAATTGTTGCACATCGGTCTGAATCTGGATCAGTTCCAATAATAATATCAGCATCAGACTTTTCGGCATACTTTAGTGCAAGGTCAAAGCCTTCGGTGTTCTCAGGATTTGGTGACTTTACAGTTGGAAAATCCCCATCAAGCACCATCTGTTCTTCAACTGGAATAATATTTTTTATCCCTATTCTAGAAAGTATCTCTGGAACAAACCAGTATCCGCAACCATGGAATGGTGTATATACACATTTAAAATCATCTGTTACTTTTGCAACATATTCTTTGCCAATAGACTCCTTGAGAACTGCCGCAATATACGCGTCATCAACTTCTTTACCAATTGACTCAATAAGGCCTTGAGACACAGCCTCGTCAAAATCAATCGTCTTGACATCATCGAAGATGTCGATTTTTCCCATCTCAGCAGTTACAAGATTCGAGTACTTTGGCACCATTTGCCCGCCATCCATCCAATACACCTTATAACCATTGTATTCACTTGTATTATGGCTTGCCGTTATATTTACACCTGAAGTTGCTTTAAGATGCCTTACAGCGAAAGATAGCTCTGGAGTAGGTCTTAGGTTATCAAAGAGATATGCCTTAATCCCATTGGCCGCAAGAACAGTCGCCGTTTCCTCTGCATAACTCTTGCTGTTATGTCTGGAATCATAGGAAATTACGACTCCCGTATTAGAAACCTCTGCAAGAATCATGTTAGCCAAAGCTTGAGTCACGTGCCTAACGGTATAAACATTCATACCGTTAGTCCCTGCCCTCATAATGCTTCGCAGCCCAGATGTTCCAAAAGTAAGATTCTTTTCGAATCTTATCTCAAGTTCTTGAGAATCTTTGGATATCTCTCTAAGCTCGTTTTTCGTATCGTCATCAACAATAGAAGAATTAATCCATCGATTGAATTTATTCTCGCACAAAGCCTTCATTACGAAACCTCCTCGAACTGTGAATTGTATAATCCAGCATAGAATCCACCAAGTTCTAGTAGTTCTTCGTGAGTACCTTGCTCAATAATGTCTCCATGATTGACTACAAGAATTAAATCAGAATTCTTTACAGTAGATAATCTATGCGCGATTACAAAGCTTGTTCTGCCATGCATCAGATTATCCATAGCAGACTGAATAAGTTCTTCAGTTCTTGTATCTACTGAAGAAGTTGCCTCATCAAGAATGAGAATCTCCTTATCAGCTAGAATTGCTCTAGCAATTGTAAGCAGCTGTCTCTGTCCTTCTGAGACATTGCTTGCTTCCTCGTTAAGAACCATGTTATATCCATCTGGCAAAGTTTTAATGAAGTGGTGAACATGTGCAGCCTTCGCAGCAGCAATAACTTCTTCATCAGTAGCATCAAGTCTGCCATAACGAATATTCTCCATAATGGTGCCTGAGAAAAGCCATGTATCTTGAAGAACCATCGCTACATTCTCTCTTAATCCCGCTCTCGAATATTCTCTTATATCCTTGCCGTCAAGCATAATCGAACCTGAGTCTACATCATAAAATCTCATAAGCAGCTTTACCATTGTAGTTTTGCCAGCACCTGTTGGTCCTACAATAGCAATTTTCTGGCCATCATTAACATGTGCGTTGAAGTCATGAATAATCGTATTTTCTTTGTCATAACCAAACTTCACATTCTGAAAATCTACAACACCATGAACATTACTTGCATCAGCAACAACATCAGCATCCTTTGTCTCCTCTTCTTCATCAAGGAACTCAAAGACTCTCTCTGCGGCTGCAGCCATCGATTGAACCTGATTCATTATCTGGGCTATTTGCTGAATTGGTTGTGTCAAATTCTTTACATATTGAATGAATGCTTGAATATCTCCAATTCCAATTACGCCCTTGATCGCAAGTAGTCCGCCCGAGATAGCAACTCCGGTGTAACCAATATTGCCAACCGCAACCATGATTGGCTGCATTAATCCAGCGATAAATTGCGACTTCCAAGCTGACTCATACAGAACATCGTTTACCTCGTTAAAATCGTTAGTTACAGACTTTTCCTTATTAAATGCTTTGATAATCAAGTGACCTGCAAAATTCTCTTCAACTTGACCATTAATTTTGCCAAGATATTCCTGCTGAGTTCTGAAATATTTCTGAGAATACTTCATAATACATGCAATTAAAATGCCCGATAGAGGTACCACAACAACAGCTATCAGTGTCATTAGAGGCGAGATAGTAAGCATAATAGTAATTACACCAACCATCGTAACTACACCCCATATAATGCTAGTTACGCACTGGTTTAAACCATTTCCTATTGTATCTACATCATTAGTAATCCTAGAAAGAATCTCTCCATGTGGAACATGCTCGAAATACTTCATAGGCATCTTCGAGATTTTTACAGAGATATCCTTACGCAAGCCATAAACCATATTCTGAGTAATTTTTGCCATTATCCAGCTAGTTAGGAATTGAAGCATTGATCCTATTGCGTATAGTGCCAATGTAAATAGCAATATTTTTGCGATTTTATCAAAGTCTATGCCGCCTTGACCGTTTATGCGGCGCATCAGGCCTTCAGCAAGTTCAGTAGTTGCCTTTCCCATAACCTTTGGTCCCATTACAGTTAAACTCGTTCCTAGAACTGTAAATAGTGCGGCAATAGCTATTGCAAATTTGTACTTGCCCATATATTTTGCGATTTTTATAATTGCACTCTTGAGGTTTTTTGGCTTCTCGCCTGGCGCTAGACCATGTCCTCCGCCTGGTCCCATGGGTGATTTTCTTTTAGTCTTATTATTATCAGCCATTATGCCATCGCCTCCAAATCCATATTTGATAGTTGCGACTTAGCTATTTCGCTATATACCTCGCAATTATCAAGTAATTCTTCATGGGTTCCAATACCTACTATGTGTCCTTCGTCTAGGACAACAATTTGTTCTGCATGTAGAATTGTTCCAACTCTCTGCGCAACAATCAGCTTTGTCGAATCAGCCTCATATTTCGCAAGTTCTTTTCTTAGTGTTGCATCTGTCTTCATATCAAGAGCAGAGAAGCTGTCGTCAAAAATAAGGACTTTCGCTTTCTTTGCAAGTGCACGACCAATCGACAGTCTTT
>JAAZHB010000158.1 GCA_012510935.1 Clostridiales bacterium | reverse complement strand
TCTATGACCCTTACACCATTGGTTGTAATACCAGTGAAATCAAACCTTCTATGTGTTCCGCCAAAAGTTCTCAAAGTCTCAGTTATAACTGGAATCGCTACCTTAAGGTAAGCTGCTGTGACAAAAGCCGCCATTGAATTCAGAACATTATGCTCGCCTGGCACAGATAAGTGAATGTGAGCCACCCTATGTCCATCATGGCAAAGATCAAACTCGGGAAAGCCTTTATCATCAAAAACGATATTCTCTGCATAGAAGTCATTCTTCTCACTGTACCCGTATGTAATCTTATTCGCTCTATCTTTAAGAACTTCTTTTACAAAAGGGTTATCTCCAAATGCAATTATAACTCCATCCTCTGGAACCTTATCTACGAAAGTCCTAAATGATTTTACAATATGATCTATATCTTTAAAATAATCCAAATGATCGGAATCGATATTTAAAATAACTCCTAGATTAGGTCTCAGCGAAAGAAAGCTATCCATATATTCGCAAGCCTCAGTAACAAAATACTCGTTACTACCAATCTCTACATTGCCATTAATCTCAGGCAGATTACCCCCTACCAAAATGGTTGGCTTGTAATTTGCATTTCGAAGTATCAATGAAGTCATCGAAGTTACTGTCGTCTTTCCATGTGTTCCACAAATTGCAATGCTATTCTTATAGTTGTCCATCAAGAATCCAAGAACTTCTGCTCGTGAAAAGAGAGGCAATTCAAGCTCCTTTGCTCTTATCACCTCTGGATTTTCATCAGAAACAGCACTAGAATAAACGATTGCATCTACGCCTTCTACATTCTCAGCCTCATGCGCATAGTAAATCTTAATTCCCTTATTCTCCAAATTAGTTGTTACATCAGATTTTTTAATATCACTTCCTGTAACAATATGTCCATTATCGGCAAGAATCTCTGCTATAGCGGAAAGTCCAATTCCGCCAATTCCTAAGCAATGGATTCTTTTATATTTTGAAATATCTTGCATTTTTATCCCCTTTACAGTCAAAGTCAACATTAATTATATTCTATACCGCTAATTTGTTCAAGGAGCTTATCATTACGAGATAGCTTAATACGTTTCTCATCCTCATTTATTTCATCTATTCGTACAATTGAAGTGTAATCCTTAGCTTTTTTCTTAATAGGCTCTTTAGTTTCAAAAGCAATGCCCACTCCAACTACCTCCACATCGAACTCTGCTAGTATTTCTACAATTCCTTTTACGCTCCCCCCGCCTCTCATAAAGTCATCTATTATTATAGCTTTTGTTCCAGGTTCAACTGCCCTCTTGGATATCGACATCTTCTGAATTCTATCAGATGAGCCCGAAAAGTAATTAATACTTACTGTGGAACCTTCTGAATACATCGCTTCCCGCCTTATTACAACAAGGGGAAGATTCAACATTTCAGCAGTTCGTTCTGCCAGAGGTATTCCCTTAGTTTCAACAGTCACAACACAGCTTGCACCCTTATCATAGAAGCATTGCGCCCAAACTCTTGCCATTGATTGTATGAATTGCCCATCAAACATAATATCTGAAGTATACAGGAAACCTCCACCAAGAAGTCTTGATGGGTCTGAAAGCATTTCACACAATTTTTCTTGCAAACTAATAATTGAAGATTCTGAAATACCAGGGACATACTTAATGCCGCCGCCAACTCCGGGAACACTGATTATTCTTCCTGAGCCGTTATTATTAAAAACTTCATTAATCAATCTCATATCCTCGCTGAGGCTTGACTTAGCGATGTTGTATTTGTTGCAAAAAAAGCTAGCTTCAAATTTCTTACATGGATTTGCTAGTAAATCGTCGATTAACATTCCTATTCTAATATTTTTCTTCATAACATCGCCTCCATTAGTATTATAATCTTATTTTATTACATTCTAGCAAGTCAAGTCTATGGTAAAAAAGTGTAAATTTGATTTTATGCACAAAAAAACTGTATCCCGCTGCCATGCTGGCTAGCTGGACACAGTTTAATAAATCTAGCAATTTTCAGCTATATAAAGCTGCTCATATCCGTTGTCTGTGCAAACCACAAGTTGTTCCATTTCATCGTGTGAATTATCATAAAGCGGTTCTGGCGC
>JAAZHB010000157.1 GCA_012510935.1 Clostridiales bacterium | reverse complement strand
GTCTCTTTGATATAGTTACCTCCATTACGGGCGACTTTGTTGATGAAAGAATTCCAGATTATTTATTTGATACTGCAAATCAGGTTGAACTAGTTGATGCTGAACCGCAAGAAATTATTGAATGGTTTAATAATGATAACAATCAGGATAAACAAGATAGTCTCAATATTGCCGAGAATTTCTTCACTATTGAGGTTCTGACAGCTCTCAGAGAGATCTCTTTAAGACGTTGCGCTGATAGAGTAAATTTCATAGCGGAGAATGCGCGTACTAAAGGGCATACTGATTATCATACAGATGAACACATTCTTGTCTGCCTTTCGTCCTCTCGTTCTAATGCAAAAATCATACGCACCGCTGCAAGGATGGCGACTGCCTTCAAGGGGAGCTTCACAGCTCTATTTGTTGAGACACCTGATTTTTCATCAATGAGCGAAGAGAATATACAGTGTTTGCATTCAAATATGAGACTCGCTGAGCAGCTTGGCGCAAAGATAGAGACAGTTTATGGGGATGATGTACCTTTGCAAATTGCAGAGTTTGCAAGAATTTCTGGAGTTTCTAAAATTGTAATTGGTCGTAGTACTGCAACTAAGCGATATCCATTCAGTAAAATGACCTTAACTGAGAAACTAATTGCAAATGCTCCAAATCTAGATGTTCATATTATTCCAGACAATATTTCAAATACATCTATCTATCAATTTAAAAAATCGAAGTTTAAGAAATACTTTGCATTTTCTGTTATTGATATTTTTAAGTGCATCACACTTCTGCTTATTGCCACTCTAATTGGAGTGGTCTTCCGCGATCTTGACTTTGCAGAAGCAAATATTATTACAGTCTATGTCTTAGGTGTTCTTGTGACTGCAGTCATTACTGAACATCAAATTTATAGCCTTATTTCCTCAATTGTCAGCGTGTTGATCTTTAACTTTATGTTCACTGCTCCAATCTTTACATTACATGTATACGGAGAAGGCTACCCTGTAACATTTCTCATCATGTTCTCAGCCGCGTTTCTAACTGGGACTCTTGCAACTCAGCTAAAAACTCAGGCAAGACTGTCGGCAAGCTCAGCCTATCGCACAAAGGTGCTATTTGATACTAACCAGATGTTGCAGCAAGCCGAAGACAAATTCGAAATTGTTTCAGTTACTTCAAATCAGTTAATCAAGCTCTTAGGAAAAGATATTATTTTTTACTTAGTGGATTCCAATAAGTTGAACGAACCGTTAACTTTCTCTTCCACGAATGCCGACTTTCAAGAATATCTAACTGCTAGAGAAGAATCCGTTGCTAATTGGGTTTTTAAGAACAATAAGCGTGCCGGTGCAACAACAGAAACTCTCTCTAATGCCAAATGTCTATATCTTGCTGTTAGAATAAATAAAGTTGTATATGGAGTTGTAGGGATTGTTATAGACGAGAAAACACTTGACCCGTTTGAAAAAAGTATTCTATTGTCTATTATCGGTGAATGCGCGCTTGCCCTAGAGAATGAGAAAAATCTTCGAGAGAAGGAGGAATCCTCTCTTCTTGCAAGAAATGAACAGCTTCGAGCCAATCTGCTTCGCTCAATTTCTCATGACTTGAGAACCCCACTTACTTCTATCTCCGGCAACGCAAGCAACTTGATGTCCAACAGCACCTATTTTGACGATGCTACGAAGAAACAGGTTTATACAGATATTTACGACGATTCCATGTGGCTAATAAACCTTGTTGAAAACTTGCTTGCTATCAGTAGATTTGAGGAGGGACAGCTAAATATCAGTATTACAGATGATTTAATCGATGATGTTATCTCGGAGGCTTTAAGTCATGTTAACCGCAAAAGCATTGAACATCATATCGAAGTGAAAAGCTCTGACTATTTGCTTCTTGCCAAAATGGATGCTAGACTCATTGTCCAAGTAATAATAAATATTGTGGATAATGCGATAAAATATACTCCGCAAAATTCACATATTATAATAAGCACCGAAAAGAATGAGGATAAAGCTATTATTTCCATATCAGATGACGGTCCGGGAATTCCAGACGAACTTAAGCCGCACATATTTGACATGTTTTACAGTGGAGCGAATAAAATTGCAGATAGCCGCCGCAGCTTAGGCCTTGGCTTATCTCTATGCAAGTCTATCGTTAATGCACATGGCGGTGAGATTAATGTGTCCGACAACAATCCTCATGGCTCAATTTTTTCATTTACACTACCATTAGGGGAGGTAAAATCATATGAATAAACCACTTATTTTAGTTGGAGAGGATGATAACTCCGTAAGGAATCTTATCACAACAACATTAAAGGCCCATGATTATCGTTACCTAACTGCACATGATGGTAAAGAAATAATCATAGCTGCTTCGTCTCATAATCCTGATATTCTTTTACTAGATTTAGGCCTGCCAGATATTGACGGCGTTGAGGTTATTAAGAAAATCCGTTCATGGTCAGCACTTCCTATCATAGTGATAAGCGCTCGTTGTGAGGATGACGATAAGATAGAGGCTCTTGATTCAGGTGCTGATGATTATTTGACCAAGCCTTTCTCAGTTGAAGAATTGCTTGCCAGATTGCGCGTTACCCAAAGACGTCTTTCAATGATACAAGCAGGTTCTCTATCGGGCGCCTCTGTATTTATTAATAGAGATCTCCGCATTGACTTTGCAGCCGGATGTGCCTACTTAAAAGATAAAGAATTGCACTTAACTCCCAGCGAATACAAGCTGCTGTGTCTTCTTGCAAAAAATTCGGGTAAGGTTCTGATTCACACCTATATAGCACAACATGTTTGGGGGAATGGTTGGGATAATGACATTGCCTCTCTTCGTGTCTTTATGGCAACCTTGAGAAAGAAAATTGAAAGTGAACCCAACTCTCCGCAAT
>JAAZHB010000015.1 GCA_012510935.1 Clostridiales bacterium | reverse complement strand
TGCTTTTGCTTGCTCAAACTTCAAACGACGGATATAATAGGGAAAGCTAATGAAGCGAGGAGTAAATAATATGACAGGAAAACAAAGAAGTTATCTAAAGGGATTGGCAAATGGATTAAGCCCGGTTGTAAGCATTGGAACAGCAGGTCTAACAGACAATATCGTGAAGTCTATAGATGAATATCTAACTGTTCACGAGCTTATTAAGGTATCGATGCAGCAGGGAGTGGAACTTGATGCTAAGGAAGTATGTAATGAAATCGCAGATCGTCTGCATGCAGATTTTGTTCAGGCGGTTGGTCGCAGATTCGTTTTATATAGACAGGCGAGAGACCCGAAGAATAGAAAGATTGAGTTCTAAGGTAAATACTACAGTATCCTGATTTTTTTGATAAGCTAAAACTCAATATGAATCAAGAGATGGCGGGCTGCAATTGGCCTGCTATTTTGATGAAAAGAATTAATGAAAATAAAACTGTAAAAATTCAATAAGTCAATGATAAAATATTGCAAAAAAAAAAGGAACTGTGCTATAAGTATATAAAGAGATTGCAATATAGTTTGATAAAGAATATACATTGTTAGTTTATGGAGGAAGCGATATGGATAGAAAGAATTTAAAGATATATCAGATCCTTAAAGGTATATCAATAATTGCAATGCTTACAAGCGGTGCTTATCTTATCTCATGTGCAGATGTCATAAAAAGGTCGGGGATGTTCGTTAATACGCCCGAACGTAGCACTTATGACACATTTGATGCACTAATTGATACAGGCTATATAAAGGGAATTGTAGCAGCCGTTATCATTCTGAGTCTGTCGGTAATCGTTTACTTGTATGTCGCAAAATGCGTACGAAGAATAAAACATGAGATGGTTGTATATCCAAGTACTGATGCAGAGAAACTTTTACAACGACCATATATTGGACGAAGCATGCCAATACCATCAGACGGTACAAATGACAATGAATTGGAAGCTGCCAAAACTAAAGAGAAATCAGACAATTAAGACAACAATATAAGGAAACTGGCTGGAAGCACCAAGTGCTTCCAGCCAGTTTTTACTTAAAACTCATGCCTTTTGAAAAACTATTTAGGTTTAGTGTTTGATAACAGTTTTTACAAGTTTGTCCTTAACATAAGGAGACATCTTTCCAGCTGAAATATTATCAAGTTCTTCATCCGATAACTCTCTGAGCTTAGGTTCTCTCTCCTCGAGTGACATTTTCTTCAAATTCTTCTCATCCTTTTTCATTTTTATAGCCTCCATTCTTTAATAGTCACCAACATGGGTGAAATACATAAACGATACTGAACTGTCCATATTACTACTCTTGCCTGAGTAGTTATCATATTGTGCACCTGCTGCTTTTATACGTTTAAGCTCTTCCGATAATCCCTTTACATTGTCATTATATAAATCGATTATTTTTGAGATACCCTTTTTATAATATTTGCTCATACCATTACTGAGCTTTGCAGATCCGGTGGCTAATTTCTTTGTGCCACCAGTTAGCGTCTTGGTTCCAGCTTTTATTTGTCGCATACCCTTTGATAGATCCTCTGCTCCGGATGTAAGAGAGTTCTTCTCGGCAGTAGCCTTCTCAAGACCTCCATATAGCTGGGTTGTCCCATCATTTATCTTGTTGAGCAGCTCTGTGTAACCCATATAGGTGCCATCTTCTAACTTTAAGTAATCAATATCAGTATTGCCGGTAGCATTCTTAAATGCTTCCACTGCCTCGATTTCCTCTTGGGTCATAGCCCCATCGTGGATGTAGCGAACAGATCTAACCGTTAAGGATGCTTTCTTTAAGCTATCATCAAGTGATATGGCGGAATTTATAACATTGATCTGCTTTGCATTCTCACCGATACCATATGTGAAATCTAAAGGATCCAAATTATTGTCTTTAAGAACTTGACGAACTTCGCTGTTACTCAAGCTTAGTGCGGTTAGATAAGCAAGATTC
>JAAZHB010000156.1 GCA_012510935.1 Clostridiales bacterium | reverse complement strand
ATTAGCGATGCAATTGCTGAATTTTTTAAGATGGGTAGTATTAATCCTAGCGAAAATTCTATTGTTACAAGCGAGAGACATGTGCATCTTCTCGAGTCAGCATGCGACAATATCGAGCAGGCAATTTATATGCTTGAAGAAGGAACTGCGCTTGAGCTTGTTGAACTGAATGTTAGATATGCTTATGAAGAACTTGGACAGATTATTGGAGAGGCTGTCGGTGATGAAATTCTTGATACCGTTTTCTCGAAATTCTGTCTAGGCAAATAGGGACTAGATTATTAGATGATTATTGAAAAGAACAATTTTAAAGAATATTTAGAAAAAAGCGCTGAAGTTTATGATGTAGTAGTTGTTGGCGCGGGTCATGCGGGCTGTGAAGCTGGACTTTCTGCAGCCAGAATGGGGAAGAAGACTGCTGTTTTCTGTACAGACCTTGAATCTGTTGCGATGATGGCTTGTAACCCTTCAATTGGAGGCACTGGGAAGGGGCACCTAGTTCGAGAGATTGATGCTCTCGGTGGTGAGATGGGTCTAAATATTGATAAGACTTTTATACAAAGTAAAATGCTTAACACATCTAAAGGCCCGGCAGTTCATTCGCTTAGAGCTCAGGCTGACAAAGAAAACTACCATCAGGAAATGCTCAAGACCCTACGTAGTACTGGCAATCTAACTCTTCACGAGGAAGAGGTTGTTGATATTATTTGCACAGCGGATAATGAACTAGTCTCAACCCGTGATAAGGCAATGTGCGATTTTGATCTTGATATTTGCGGAGTAAAAACTCCAGAAAAAATATATTTTACAAAGTCTGTAATAGTTGCTACTGGAACTTTCCTCGGCGGCAAAATTTTCATTGGTGATACTGTTACAGAAACTGGGCCAGCTGGTTTGGCTGCCGCAACAGAACTTGCTGCAAATTTTAAGCGGGCTGGTTTTCCTATGCGAAGGTTTAAAACCGGTACTCCTGCAAGGATGCTTCGTGACACACTTGACTATTCGAAAATGAAGGAACAAAATGGTGATGATATTATAACTCGTTTTTCCTTTATGAATGAGGAAGCGGAGAGTGACATAGAACAAATATCGTGTTGGCTTTCATATACAAATGAGAAGACACATAAAATTATTCTCGATAATATCGAAAAGTCCGCAATGTATTCCGGAAATATTGTCGGTGTAGGGCCTAGATATTGTCCGTCTATTGAGGATAAAATATCGCGATTCAAAGACAGAGAAAGACACCAATTATTTGTAGAACCTGAAGGATTGAATACTGATTGGATGTATATACAGGGTATGTCATCGAGTTTACCTGAAGATATTCAGCACGAATTCTATGCTACAATTCCAGGCTTGGAGAATGCGACTATTGTGAGCCCTGCTTATGCGATTGAATATGACTGCATAGATCCTCTCTCTCTTAGACCAAGCCTTGAAAGTAAATATGTAAGAGGATTATTCTGCGCAGGACAATTCAATGGAAGCTCTGGTTATGAGGAGGCTGCAGCTCAAGGCTTAATTGCTGGTATTAATTCTGTATGCTATGTTGAGGATAGAGCGGCTTTAGTTCTAGGTAGAGATATTGCTTATATTGGAGTTCTTATAGATGATCTTGTTACAAAGGGTACAAATGAGCCTTATAGAATAATGACATCTAAAGCTGAATATAGACTTCTCCTTAGACAAGATAATGCTGACAGAAGGCTCACTCAGATTGGTTATGATTATGGAATTGTTTCACGTGAAAGATTTGATATGTATCTTTCAAAAAAAGAAAGAGTTGATAATGAAATCAAGAGACTACAGTCTATGAAGACAAATCATGAAAGGCTAGACGAATTCTTGGTATCGCATGGCGATAAACCTGCAGAGATGAATTTGCATTTCTTTGATATCTTAAAGAGACCTCATATATCATATAATGATCTTGCTGAAATTGATGATGAGACAAGACCAGTGCTTTCAAAGAGTGATATTCTAGAAGTTGAGATATCTATCAAATATGACGGATATATTACGAAACAAATACAAGAGGTTGAGAAGTTAAGTAAACTTGAAGGAAAGAAGCTGAAGGATAATATAGATTATCAGTCAATTGGAGGCCTTCGATTAGAAGCAAGACAGAAGCTTGCGAAGATTAGACCAGCTACTGTCGGACAGGCAAGCAGGGTGTCGGGCGTGTCGCCAGCCGATATAAATGTGCTGCTTGTGTATTTAGAAAAGGAATCAAGAAATCATTAATGATGAAATACAATAATGTTTCATGTGAAACATTATTGTACCGTAACAGAGAGAGCGAACTTTCGAGTTTGCCCTCTCTGTTATATATAGGTTTGACCTGAGTAATTGCAACGCCGGGGAAGGGAGCGATAGCACAATGCTACATTTCGTCCCAATTGTTATGGAGTCAAATTTAATGTTTCACGTGAAACATTAAATAAAAGAAACACACAAATATATATCCTAGTCAGAATATTGTGTATGCATAATAAAGAATAATGTTTGCGCAATGTACTATTTTCGACAGGAAAAATCACAGAAAATGACAGATACACCAAATCTCCATATAAGAAGTAGAAACATTCTCAAAAAAGTTATATAATATACTATCTGTTTATATGTCAAATGATGCGTTCGGGGAGGTTAAGAATGGGCAAAGCTATTGCTATTTTCAATCAGAAGGGTGGAGT
>JAAZHB010000155.1 GCA_012510935.1 Clostridiales bacterium | reverse complement strand
GCAATGGTTAACTGCCGCATATTTAAGATAACATCTATCGAAAACTATGTCAATACATATATGAAAATTTATAGATTTTTCGTGCACACAAAAACCCTACCGATGTAAACCATCAGTAGGGTCATCTTGCATTTTCACTTTGTTATCTCTTATCTGAATAGTACCTATACCATATTACTGAGGGCTCTCAGATTATTATCCTATTTGAACTTTACGGCTGTGCCATATGCAATAACTTCTGCAGCACCTTGCATAATTGCAGAAGATGAATATCGTACATTAACCACTGCATCTGCGCCTAATCCCTCTGCCTCTTGTACCATACGCTTAGTTGCAAGTGCTCTTGCTTCATTCATCATTTCATTGTATGCTCCAAGTTCTCCGCCAAGAAGTGTCTTAGAACCTTGAGTAATGTCCTTGCCAATATTCTTTGGTTGGGTTGTGCTACCCTTAACCATAGTAAGCATTTCAAATTCTTTACCTGAAATATAATCAGTATTTACTAAGATCATCTTCTTCACCACTCCTTATTTCTTTAATTCTTTTAAGCAATACGTTTATTGTTACAGCCGCTAATGCTAATGGTATAACGCCAAAAATAACCTTTACTATCGTGGGAATTTCTGGAATCACCACACAAGCTACCACAAAGCCCAAATAATACAAAACCAGAATAACTGTAATAATTATTGGGGCAACCATTTTCTTCTTATGATCATTCATAGACAACTCTCCTCTCTAAAATGATATCTGAATATTGCCCACATTACATCTCAGTAATGTAAGCATGCGGTAGTAGTTCTCTTGCTGGAACCTTTAAATTCTCTGACAGAATTACTTCGCAATCCGGAGCATATTCGCTCAAAATCTGTCGACAATTACCGCAAGGTGGTATTATCTCTTCACCCTTCTCACCTCGAACCGCAACAATTGAAATGAAATCTCTTTCACCGGCTGTCATCGCACTTCCAAGAGCAACGTGTTCTGCGCAAATACTGTGAACAGAATACACATTTATTCCAGTATAAATTCGCCCATTAGCACATCTAACTGCGGCACCAACGGTATGACTAAAGCTAGCAGCATCGTAATTTGAACCAATAGCGATTTGTGCTGACTTAAGTAGTTCTAAGTCTTTTTCATCAGTTTGCATTCTTCAAAACCTCTTTCTAATGAATCATAACTTATTATATACCAATTTGGGCTATACACCAACGGAAAATAATCCATGCTGATTGCAATAGGCATAAATAACGCCATGTCCGATTTTTGTAAATCTAGCTTCAACGCTCTGCTCTGGGTAAAGCTTCACAAACTGAATACGGCTTGATGTAACATAAGCGATGAAAGAGATGTAGTGTTGTTTAGTCATGGCATGCTCAAGATGTACATAGAACTCATGTCCATCTAGTTCTACGCTAATCTTATGGTTCTCATCATCTTCTTCTGTGATTAGCTCCGGCAAAGTAATACCACAACAGGTATATATGCCCTCTCCCGCCGCTTGAACAACATTTCCGCACACAGGGCAGACATAGAACTTCGTCTTTCTCATATTAGCTGATCTATTAGAGTTAATTGCGTAGTCGCCTGTAAGCAATTCTGCAATTGACACTCCAAGACAGTTCGCAAGGCTATCAATTAATCCAATATCTGGTAGACCTCTATTAGTCTCCCATTTAGATATTGTCTTATCGCTTATTTGCATTTCATCAGCTAATTGCTTCTGCGTTAAATTCTTCTTGATTCGTAATTCTTTTATTGTAGTTCCTGTTACATAACTCATTTCTATCATACTTCCTTTCTATCTTTGATATGACTACTATATCAAAGGTTTG
>JAAZHB010000014.1 GCA_012510935.1 Clostridiales bacterium | reverse complement strand
TACACCCTATTACTTTTCGCTAATACTACTCTTATTTTCAAAAACCACTAAACCGATTGATATCCAAAATAATGAGGCAAGTATGTATACAAATGGGACGTACACAGTTGCTGTCATATTGACAATAACAAAGGCAATGCTGACATCTAAGATTAGCTTTAAGCGTGAATCAAGATTCTTCTCTTTTCTTCTTTGAAATGCTTCTTTAAGCACCTTAATTGCTAGCGCCACAAAATATAACAAGAATGCCACTCCACCAATAATCCCTGTATAGAAGGCAACCTCTAAAATTGCATTATGAGCTCGTGCAGCCTTATAATATCTTTCTCCGTCATGCGCCCTGAGTTGAACATCCGGGTGTCCCTTTAGTCCAATATTCTTAATATAAACTTTCCAAATCATCGTTCTACCAGAGGTTAGATCGTCAACATTACCATCATCGCCTTGTGTAATTCTATCAGAAAACCTGTCTACATAACTTCTTAATGATATCTTTGGCATCTGGTATTCGACCTGTAAATCCGGAATCGCTTTATTAACTGGAATCTTTATCACAGTTAAAGAAAAAACAACCGCAATAAAGCTTAAAAGAAATACTAAGACTTTCTTTAACAGCTGCTTCCAGTTAATTGAAGTAAAACTAAGCTTTGAGTTACTGAAAATGATTGCACACACAAACTGCAAAAAAACCGCTATTATAAATGTTCTCGACAAAGAGAGCAAGCCTAACGATGTACTAACCATTAAAAGCACAATGTACCTTGGTGCCTGCTTCAGTCTATACAAATATAAAGTCGCTGTATTTGTAGCTAGGCAAAAGAATCCCAATGTATTTGTGTTGCCATATATAGCTTCATATTGAGGAGTTAGGCCAGGTCCAAAAAATACCGTTACTACGCCTAATATCACAAACGAGATGGCTATTCCCTCACAAAGCAGTTCTAGTAGTTTAGGCTCCTTTTTCACCATTTGCTCACAAATGGGAACTCCCGCAAAAAAGATGACTCCAATTTCAATAAATGATATTTCCCTAAAATAAGCTCCGTCTACGATAAATAATACCGAGAAAACAAGTAGAAAGACTAACAAAAATCTATTGTAATTTGCAAAGGATTCTATTATGATATTCCAAATATTCTTATATCCAAATATCATGAGAAATGCCGCTATCATCACGCCGCATCCAGATATCAAGGTTAGGCTCCAATAACTTGGAATGTTCATCAATGGAAAAACCATAGTTATTATAGATTGGACACAAAATAAATACTTGATAATATTATATTTTTTTTCACAAAAATTCATTTAATTTCTCCCAAAATTATTTCTACAGTAGGCTCTTGGAGGCAACTATATTCACATCAAAGCCATTAATGTTACTCATAATTACATCTCCCCGCCTAATAGGTTGTTCAATTGTAATTTTACTTAACTGTTTAATGATATCAACTATGCTATCTTTTGGCAACGGCTTATCGCTTTTTACTGGTAAAAGGTCTCTACCGCTAGTTAAAACGGTCGAAGTGAGCACCCTTGTTGGTCGTTTTAATTCTGCACGTGCATATTCTTCGCCTCTTGGGCATTTATTCCCATTACAAGAAAGTATTTCGTCAACTGCCATTTCAACATTAACTGCACACCCATTTGGACAGCTTGTACATATTACCACATTAGAGGAATTTGCTTTTAATATGTCTACACCCTTTTGTTGCGAAGGATACTTTCTCCGCTCAAATGCAGCATCTATCTCTATGTCTTGCGCATACAAAGCCGCTGATTTTCCTGCAATCTCTCCCTCAATAGATACTATATCAACAAGCTCATGCACCTTTGTAACATTCCCGCAAGCAAAAATTCCGTCTTCTGAGGTCGCTCGATTTACATTAATAGAAACCCCTTGCCCAATAGCATTTGTTTTCACACCTATAGTTTCTGCAACCTCTACCTCTGGGATAAGCCCCACTGATAACAGCAATGTGTCACACTCTATGAATTCATCCGTACCTGCAATCGGCTTAAGATCACTTCCAACTTTACAAATTGTAACCCCCTTAAGCCTATCTTTGCCATGAATCTCTCGGATAGTATAACTAGTATACAAAGGAATATTGAAATCATTTAGGCACTGAATAATGTTACGGGTAAGTCCTCCCGAATCTGGCATTATCTCACATACAGCCTTTACCTCTGCACCTTCAAGGGTTAATCTTCTTGCCATGATTAAGCCTATATCGCCGGAACCAAGAATTACTGCCTTTCTTCCAGGCATCAACCCCATGAGATTGACCATCTTTTGGACTGTCCCTGCCGAATAGACTCCAGCCGGTCTTGTTCCTGGTAAATTAAGAGCTCCTCTTGATCTTTCTCTGCAACCTGTTGATATTACAACTGCCTTGCCGTTTACTTTCAGCAACCCGTTTGAACACCCTGTGCAACTTACAACAAATTCTCCGTCACTTTTCTCAATACCAGTTACCATTGTATCAACTAGTATTTCAATATTTGTCTCCATAAGGAGTTCCTGATATCTCTCGCTGTATTCAGGACCAGTAAGTTCTTCTTTGAAGCGATGCAAACCAAAACCACTGTGTATACACTGCTCTAGTACTCCGCCAAGCTTGCAATCTCTTTCTATAACAAGAACTTTTTCTGCTCCATTTTCATATGCCGCAAGAGCTGCGCTCATACCTGCTGGGCCTCCGCCAATTACAACTACTTCATATTCTTTCATTGCTTTCCTTTGTCCTATCATAGATGTACTTTGAGCCATTGCCTCTCTTCGTTATTGAGTCAATACTTACCTTCTTTTCTCTTGCAAGAATTTCAATCACATTTGTAAGACAGAATCCGCCTTGGCATCTACCCATTCCAGCTCGCGTTCTTCTTTTTATTCCATCAATATCATTTGGTTTAGGATTCTGATGAATTGCTTCAACAATCTCACCCTCAGTAATACCTTCGCATCTACATATTATTCTTCCATAAATGGGATTATTCTTAATGAATTCTGACTTTTCTTCAAAAGTCATATCTTCAAACAATCTACTGTTATTCTCTCTTTTTGGATTCCAATTCTCTTTCTTATTTGCAAGAAGTCCGTCCTCTTCAAGTAGACCTGCAACATATAGCGCTATCGCAGGTGCTGATGTTAATCCCGGAGAATCAATTCCTGCAACATTGAGAAATCCTTTAACAGGAGACTCTATTACAAAATCTGCTCTATCGCATTTTGCTCTTACTCCCGCAAAAGAAGTAATCACACTTTTCCACGGAATGCCCTCGAAAAACCGTTCTTCTCGCTCTTGAACATAATCTAATCCTTCTGCAGTCGTTCTATCATCGTCTCTTTCGAGCTTCTTCGCTGCTGTAGGCCCTAGAAGAATATTGTCATCAACGGTCTTTGTTGCAAGAACTCCTTTCCCTCGCTTCCCTGGAACGCCAAAGATTGTGTGGTCAATTAGCCCGGCTTCTTTCTTATCTAGAAGGAAATATTCACCAGCACTTGGGTAGATGTTGAACGAAAAATCTCCTACCATATTTGCAATCTTATCAGCATAAACCCCTGCACAATTAACGATGTACGAAGTTTCCAACTTGCGACCATCCTCTGCATTTATCTCAAAAGCATCAATTTTATTTGTTATATTTGATACTTGAAAATCTGTTATTAAAGTTGCACCATTATCCATTGCATTTCCAACTGCGGCAATTGTGAGCTGATATGGACAAACTATTGCTGATGTTGGAATATATAGGGCCGATATTATTTCTTTGGACAGAGTTGGCTCCATTATTCTAGCCTCATCTCCAGAGATTATTTTCATTTGTTCAATGCCGTTTATTCTTCCTCGTTCTAACAAATAAAATAATTCTCTATTTTCACGTTCATTATAGGAAACAACCATGGCTCCATTTCTTTTGAACTTTACACCTAGGTCGTTGCAGATGTCTTCCATTAACTCTGCGCCCTTTAGGTTGAATTTGGCCTTATTGGTTCCTGGTGCCGGGTCATATCCTGCGTGTACAATCCCACTATTGGCTTTCGATGCACCCATTGCAACATCATTTGCAGCGTCAATAATACAGACAGAGTTCTCATATGAAGAAAGCTGTCTTGCAATTAATCCACCAACCACACCTGCACCAATAATTGTAATATCGTAATGCATTCTACCTCCATCAAGCCTTTCTGCTTAACTTCTTTTTTATCTCCACATAATAATCCTTCATGTAGCCAATCAAATCTTTAAGTGCTTGCCTGTAAAGAACGATACCAACTGTTGCAAGCACGCAATACATAAGAATGCTTACAAGATTAATAGTATAAATACTATTGTAGATAATGAAAATATAATATAATATCGTCATTACGGACATCTTACCAATTTGATACTTTACTGGATAGCATTTCATTGAGAAGAATGTTCTCAAAATTAAGAAGATTGTATATGTTATACC
>JAAZHB010000154.1 GCA_012510935.1 Clostridiales bacterium | reverse complement strand
CCCTGTCGTAAACTACAAATTCTCCATGAACGACGAAGTCAATGACGCAATGTTAAACTATTTAGAGAGTAACTAAAAGAAGAAAGATAAAATAGGTATATATGCGAAGAAATAAAAAGAAATTAATATCACTGATTTTGACTGCTATTGTCGTAATAGGCGGCGGGGTAGTCACAGACCAATATAATCTATTAGCAAAGCTAACTACCGGAGGCACGGAGGTTAGCTACGATATACCCGAAGCTAATAACGATTTATATGTTGAGATAAATAATAATGTTCCAGAATTCAGCGAGGCAATGACTGCTGGATATGAGTACTACTCTGAACTTGATGCGCTTGGAAGATGCGGTGTCACAGAGGCTCTTGTTGGACAAGATACTATGCCGACTGAGGAGAGGGGCAGTATTGGAATGATAAAGCCATCTGGCTGGCATACTATAAGGTATGACAGTGTTGATGGAAAATATCTGTATAATCGTTGCCATCTCATCGGCTACCAGTTGACTGGCGAGAATGCAAATGAGAAGAATCTTATTACTGGAACAAGGCAGATGAATAACGAAGGAATGCTGCCTTTTGAAAATCTTGTTGCTGAATATGTTAAAAACACAGGAAGCCATGTTATGTATAGGGTAACACCGGTTTTTGAAGAAAGTAATTTGCTGGCAACAGGTGTCCAGATTGAGGCCAAGTCCGTTGAGGACGATACGATTAGTTTTAATGTTTTTTGCTTCAATACGCAAGATGGAATACACATAGACTATTCAAATGGCGATAGCTACCAAGAGAACTAATGAGAAAGCCTGTCTTAGAAATTGATAATCTAAGGCAGGCGATTTTAATGAAGTATTCCTGATAGTATTGTCAGCTTATCTATGCCTGAGATGAGAATAGTTACTTAAACCAATTCTTAAATTTGCCAATAATGATGAGCCCGATAACAACAACTAAAGAAAGCAATATTACATAAAGGTATCCATACTGCCAATCAAACTCTGGCATTGAGCGGAAGTTCATACCATACCATCCCACGATAATTGTAAGTGGGAAGAAGATTGCGGTTAGTAAAGTAAGAAATCGCATCGACTTATTAAGCTGAAGATCGAGGTATGAGAAATATGCGGACTGAATGTGTTCAATATTAGTCTTAATTAGTATCGTATCTTCGCGCAATCTTTCAACTCGATGAACAATATTATTAATTGGTAATCGACGGTTTTCTACTTCTAAAATATCATTATCATTTTCTTGAAGCGCTTCGAGAAAATCGAGGCAGTGGTCGTAGTAATTAATCAGTCTTTGCAGATGCTTTTTTAGTTTAAAAACAGTGATATTAAAATCCTTCTCAACTTTTCCTTCCACGAGGGTGTCTTCGAGTTCCATTATCTGATCCCGAATATTGCTAAGAATGAAGACATCGTTGTAAATAAGTTTCTCGAAAAAAATCGAAATAAACTTTTCAGGTGCTTGGTTTGACGTCTCAATGGATTTAAAGGCTTCTTGTGCAACGGCTCTTGTAGAACCGTCAGCATCCTTGATGTCCACAAGAAGAAATACATTCTTTTTTGCAAAAACAGCAATCCAGTCTATCTCATCATCACAATCTCCGATTACATCTATTAGTCCAAAAGTATAATCATCGTGAGTCTCTATAATCGAACGCAGAGGCCTGTCGGTTGGCTTGCATAGGGACATTGTTGTATCGTCAAAATCAAAGAATTTACCAAGACTAGGCAATTCTTCCAAAGTAATATACCCAACCAGCGGAAGGCTTGGATTCACTTGCTCCGTTGTAACAGGTATGAATTTATCGTTGTATTGATATAACATGAGTTTAGCTCCTTCCTCGTGTATTTAGAATTTGCTTAAATCTTCTAATTCTTTTAAATTTAATTGATAGAATTTATTTGGTCCGCGTTTTTCCGTAGTTAATAGATTGTTATCATCGATATACTTTAATCTCTTTTGCAAAGTAGGCCTGCTAATCTTTAAATGATATAACAAATTACTTATTGAAATGCCTATTTCAGAGAATAATGATGCTTGTAATAAGATGAAATATAAGTCCTTATATTTTTCATCAAGTCCATTAGGTAGCTTTTCAATGCTTCTTGAGAATCTTTCTAGACTTTTGCCCTTTGCGATTAGTCCATCGCGTAGATTTATCTCAGCCTCTTTTATAAAGTCAAGATAAGTGGATATAAATGGTGTGATATCAGCTTTGTTTATTTCTTCGTTCACTATCTTAAAACTTTTATAGTATTTGTTGATATTTTCTTTAATCGTATAGGAAAGGCGATATCCCATGATTGATTCAAGCATATTTGAAAGGTAGTAGCTGCTTATAAACCTATTTAGTCGACCGTTGCCATTATAGAATGGGTGAATATATCCAAATAAATAATGGAATATTGATATTCTAAATAAAGGGTCAATACTTGAATCATTTAGAATGATAATAGCTTGATCCATGTTTTTTATTATTTTACTTTCTGGAAATAATCCGTGATGAATGACTCTTTGGGATGGGTCTACTACATCAACAGGATTCTTTCGGAAAATTTCACCATCAAGTGCATCATTGGGGTCTTCTTCAATGATTTCAGAAAGAAACATATCATCGTAAAGGGTTCTAATATCTGAACTGTTAGTTATAGTAAAATAGTTTTCTGCCATCAAAGTATTATACTTATTTACTAGTCCATAGAATCGCGCTCCACTTTTCCCTTCTAGGTCATCAAGCATTTCACCAATCTCTCTTCTTGTACTGTGAACACCTTCAATGTTGTTGGTAATAACAATTTCATCAATCAGGCATTTGTAAACATATTGTTTTAATGCAATATCGGGAAGTGCATGTGATAATTGAGAGATCTCTTTATCAATCCTAGTAATTTCTACCACCTTTTTAATTAGCTCAGGGGTTTCAATAAAAAAAGCAGGATTATTTGCAATTTCAAAATTAAGATGAATGCAATTACTTGAATTGTATCTTTTCTTATACAACTCTTCGTACTCATCTTTATGGCTATAATATAGACTTCTTAATAATACATAATCTTTGCTTTTCAAAATTGCACCTCCTTTTTAATATATTTCATATATTATGCTATTTCATTTAAAAAAACAAGCATTTTTTTAAATGAAACTTCAAAATTCAAACTACTATTCAAAATTTATTTGGACTTTTTAAATGCTTTGCGCTTTTAGAACTAACTTGTAAAATCTTATGAATGCTATAGTTTCAATAAATAAAAAAGGCTCTTGAGATTTCTCTCAAGAACCTAATGTATGGCGGAGGACATGGGACTCGAACCCACGGGGCTGTTACGCCTTACTTGATTTCCAATCAAGCTCCTTAGCCACTCGGTCAATCCTCCACAAATACTTTCAAAGTTTAACACATTTACTTGAGGATATGCAAGGAGAATATTAAGCGATGCGCAATAACATTCTCTATGCATTCTCCGAATTTTTACTTCACGATTATACCACCGCCCAAGACAATGTCATCTTGATAAACAACGCAAGATTGCCCAGGCGTAATTGCTCTTTGCGGCGCATCAAAAATGATTTTTACAATTTCGTCAGGGTAGACAGTGCAATCTGCTTCCTTGTGTCTGTATCTGATTCTAGCCTTAGCTCTAAATGGAGCAGAAGGCTTCTCGCAAGATACCCAATTGAAATCTTTTACAATTAGTTTGTTACTAAATAAATCAAGGTCTGAGCCAAGCACAACGGCGTTTCTCTCAACATCAAGGTAATGCACATACATAGGTGCTTTCAGAGCAAGGCCGAGGCCTTTTCTTTGACCAATAGTGTAATGAATCAGTCCCTTATGCTGACCTAGAATATGACCATCGAGGTCTTCAAAGTTGCCCGGAGCAAAACCCTTTCGCGCATTAGCATATTCCGAAATAAAAGCGGCATAATCTCCATCGGGGACAAAACACACATCTTGGCTATCTTTCTTATTAGCAATGGAAAGACCATTCTTGCTTGCAATATCGCGGATTTCATCCTTTGAATAGCTAGACAGAGGGAAGATGCATTTTTGCAAGACATCTTGTGTCAGATAATAGAGAAAATAGCTCTGGTCCTTATTCTGGTTATCGGCTTTCTTGAGAAGCCACCTACCAGTCTTCTCGCAGTATTCAATCTTGGCATAGTGTCCGGTAGCGATGTAGTCAGGCTCTTTGCAATCCTCTGCAGACGGCTGGATGAGATACTTGAATTTGATTTTTCTATTGCATATTACACATGGGTTTGGGGTGCATGCATTCTCATAGGCTTCTACAAAATTGTCCATAACATTAACCGCGAATTCGTCTCTAAGATTAATAGATTTCCATTCAATACCAACATCCTTTGCGACTTCTGATGCAAGTGCAAGTGACTGCTTTGACGACTCATGACTTCCACACAGCTCGAATGTAATTCCTTTAACATTATAGCCTGCTTTTTGCAAAAGAATTGCAGCGACGGAGGAGTCAACACCGCCTGACATTCCTAGGTTAACAGTAGGTTTATTGTGTTTGTTGATTATATGTAGTTCATTCTCCATTTGTTGACCTCTTCTATATATTAGAGTAAAATATTACGATGTATTTAAACAAAAAATCTGATTATTTTGGCGTATAAGTTAGAGCAGAATACAGTTTCTCATGCAACGTATTCTAATCGAAAAAATATATTTTTTATTATAACACAGAGAATTACATACGCGAAAGGCGGTCGCTAAATGGACAAGGCTGAAATTAGCAGAATAAGGGAACTGCAAGGTGATTTCTTCCAAAGTGGATTAACTCAAAATGTAGAATATAGAATTTGTGCACTGAAGCTACTTAAAAGTGCCATTAAACGGAATGAAATTGAGCTGTGTGAGGCATTAAGAGAAGATTTAGGTAAGAGTGAGCACGAAAGCTATATGACTGAAATTGGAATGGTCTACGATGAGCTTGGGTACATGATTAGGAATATTAGAGGATTATCTCGCAAAAGAAGAGTCCATACCCCTATAGCTCAGTTTGCATCTCAAAGTTACATTCTGCCTTCACCAAGGGGATGTTCATTAATTATGAGCCCATGGAATTATCCGGTGCTACTTACATTTAGCCCGTTAATTGATTCCATCGCTGCAGGCAATACCGCAATGGTGAAGCCAAGTGCATATTCGCCGAAGACATCAGCGGTTATTGCGAAGATTATTGAGAATTGCTTTAGTGAGAAATACATTGCAATCGTTACAGGCGGCAGAGCAGAGAATCAGAGCTTGCTAGATGAGAATTTCGATATTATTTTCTTTACTGGCTCAAAGAATGTTGGCAAATATGTAATGAACAAGGCGAGCGAGAATTTGACACCTGTGATTCTTGAACTAGGTGGAAAGAGCCCATGCGTGGTGGATTTGTCAGCAAATATTCCGCTTGCGGCAAGAAGAATCGTATTTGGTAAATTCCTTAATTGTGGGCAGACTTGCGTTGCGCCAGATTATGTTTATTGCGACAAGGTAATCAAAGACGAACTTATTCAAGCAATTAAGGCTGAAATAGTAAAGCAATATGGCGAGAAGCCTCTTGATAACAAGGCTTATGGCAAGATTATTTCCAAGAAACATTATGATAGGGTTACTAAATTAATAGACCCAGATAAAGTCGTATTTGGCGGTGCTTTAAATAACGATACAATGCAGATTGAGCCTACTGTTATGGATGATGTGAGCTGGGAAGATGCAGTTATGGCGGAAGAGATTTTTGGCCCAATTCTGCCAATTCTAACTTATGATGCTGTTGATGAGGCAATAGAAACGATTAATAAACAGCCACACCCATTGGCTTTCTATGTTTTCGCTGAAGAGAAGTGGGTGGCGGAAGCCTTTACTACAGATTGCCTGTTTGGTGGAGGTTGCATTAACGACACAATAATTCATCTTGCAACACATTCTATGGGGTTCGGTGGAGTTTCTGAGAGCGGAATGGGATCGTATCATGGGAAAACCGGTTTTGACAGTTTTTCTCATTTGAAGAGTATCGTGGATAAGAAAACCTGGATTGATCTTCCCATTAGATACCAGCCATATAACCGCAGAAAAACGAGCGTTGTAAAGTGGCTTATGAAATAGATAAATAAGGAGTGCTATGTTAAGAAATATTAATACAAGATATCACTTACTTTCGCGTAATAAGATGCAAGCAGTCTTGGACGATGCGGTTGAACAAGCAAAGCTGGTTATTCCAAACGGTGAGGTTGCGACATATATACCGGAACTTGGAAAGGTTGATCCTAATAAATTGGGGATATGCATCTATAGACTAGATGATGACGAACCGATTGTTAGTGGAGATGCAGATGAGCGTTTTACAATTCAATCAGTGTCAAAGTTAATCTCGCTTGCAGTTGCGCTTGAAGTATTTGGGACCGATAAGGTTTTTGACAAGGTTGGTTCAGAGCCATCTGGCGAAGCCTTCAACTCACTCGTCGATTTGGATTTGAATTATAGCAGACCATATAATCCGCTTATAAATTCGGGCGCACTTGCTATATCAAGCATGCTTCTACCTGAGGTTTCATTTTATGAGATGAGAAGCGTTGCAAGAAAACTGTGTGTTGATTCTGATATTGACTTGAATAAAGAGGTTTATGAATCGGAACTCAAGAATTGTTCAAGAAATAAGTCCATTGCATATTTGCTAGAGAGCAAAGGAATTATCGAGAATGATGTAGAAGAAACGCTACGGCT
>JAAZHB010000153.1 GCA_012510935.1 Clostridiales bacterium | reverse complement strand
CAATTTCATAGCCAGGCTCAGTAAATGGGAAGAAACCTTCTCTCATTCTAACATTTACATGACGGCCAAAAACCTTCTGAAGAATTGTCTGAATCATTACCATTCCGGATGAAAAAGATAAGTTCTTGTCTACAATTAAAGCCTCGTATTGGAAGAAAGCTCTTTCATGACGAGCATCAGTGTTCTCATTTCTATATACTCTGCCCGGATAAATCATACGACAAGGTGCACCCTTCTCAAGAAGATATCTAACAGATCCACCAGTAAGGTGCGGTCTTAAGCAAAGTCTCTCGCAACCCTCCTTGTCTTCTGTACCCTCAATCCAATATGTATCCATTGATTGTCTAGCAGGATGATCTGCCGGGAAATTCAGATTATCAAAGGCAAATTCCTCACTACTAATATCATCTTCGTTATATAATTCAAAGCCTAGGGATAAAAAAGCATCATTTAAATCATAGCACATCTGCGTTATTGGATGAAGTGCGCCAGAAGAAACCGGTTTTCCTGGAAGTGTTAGATCGATTTCCTCGTCTGTAACACTTGCTGACTTAACCAGTTTTCCTTCGTGTTCATTAATCATATTATTGAAAAATGTCTTAACCTCGTTGGCCTTCATGCCAACACATTTCTTCATGTCAGGCTCAAGTGCTCCTAGGCTCTTTAGAACTTCCTGAAGTTCACTTTTCTTACCTGTCAAATTCTTTCTAATATTCTGTAATTCGTCAAGAGACGCAGCATTCTGAATTTTCTCTAATCCAGATTTACGAATCTCTTCTAGCTTATTTAACATAAACATTCCTCCCTGTGCTTTTGTAATTATTCATAAAAATAATGTCTTATTTTAGCATGTTTTATGGTTTTATTCAATTCCTGTGGATTACGTTTAAAAAATGATTAATCTTATCAATCTTGGGCAACTTGAAAAATCAGATATTAAATGAGATAATTTTATCAATAAATTCAGTCAAATGATTTTTACTATGGATGGTGATGAGAATGGTAAATTATGAAAATATCTTAAGTTATGCAACTCAAATTAAAGAGAAGGGTTTTAAAATTTGTGAAGGCGATAAAATTCTTTTTAAGCGAAATAAATCAATTTACGAACTAAGACTCGATTTGGACATTAAAAGCTCTCAAATCAAAGAAATCTCCTCTTCTAACGATATTCTCGCAAAGGTTCTTACCGAGTCTGACTACAATTCTATAATTATATGCAGACCTACTTATGTTGGGCAGATAATTGATGCTGGAAGAACTATGACAACTGTAATTGATGACTACAGTATGATTGGAGGTTACAAAACTCGAATCGTAAACAATAATAGTAATGCCATTTCGAAGGCTGTTCATTTTGGTGGCTCATGTATGATTAAGAATTCAAAGAAGAATAACGATGGTAAGGCTATTTGCTGTGGCTTTACACTTTATGAAGCATTTACTTGCCTCTCAATTATGGAAAAAAATGCAGAAATTGTCGTAAAGTCAGTAGCTCTAGGTGGTGCAAAATCGATAAATCCAATTATTGGGATTTTGGAGAGAAGAAATTACAAGAAATACTATTCAGCAAACGAAAGGAAGTCTCAAAATGAAATCGAAGGACGAGCATAGAGTAAGAGAAGCTCTTGTAGAATATGGAATTAGACTTGTTAAAGAGGATCTTGTGCAAGGTACATGGGGCAATATTTCGGCAAGACTTGATAATGACTATATGATTTGCACTCCCTCCGGAATGGATTATTTAACACTCACGACTTCAGATATGGTAAAAGTGAAGATTAATACTTTAGAATATGATCCTAGCGAGAATAAACCAACATCTGAAAAATTTTTACATGCATTAATATATAAAAATAATGCTGATGCAGGTGGAATTATTCATACACATTCTACCTATCCTTGCATTTATGCGGCATGTAATAAGGATATGATAATTGACGATTCACTAGTTAAAGATAAACTTGGTTCAATCTTTCCTTGTGCAGAATATGGACGCGGCGGAACCGATAAATTAGCTAAAAATATTGCTCGAGCAATATCAGATAACCACTCAAAAGGATGCTTTATGTCGCACCATGGAATGGTATGCTATGGCATAGACCTTGAAGATGCATTTAATAATTGTAATTTAATAGATAGCCTAGCAAGGCATAATATCGATTCATTCTTTAACAAGCAATAATTACAATCATGTCTTTGCCATAGCAACTTTGAATGCGAACATAGCATAACATAATAATCAATATCCGAAAAAATGTGGAGTAGGTTTGCCCTACTCCACATTTAATATTTCAATATTTATTGCTTCACCCTATTAGAATAGGAATCCGCCGAACTGTACAAATACAGGTGCAAATACAAGTGACACGATTGTCATCAACTTGATAAGAATGTTGATTGAAGGTCCGGATGTATCCTTGAATGGATCACCAACAGTATCTCCAACTACAGCAGCCTTATGAGCATCTGAACCCTTACCACCAAATGCGCCACCTTCGATGTACTTTTTAGCATTATCCCAAGCGCCACCAGCATTTGACATCATGATAGCTAGTAGAACTCCTGATGAAAGTGCTCCAGCAAGCATACCGCCTAGTGACTCAACACCAAGAATAAATCCTACAGCTAGAGGAGCAACGATTGCAAGTAGTCCAGGTAGTACCATTTCCTTAAGAGCAGCAGCTGTAGAAATCTCAACACACTTTGCATGGTCAGGCTTAACAGTACCTTCCATGATTCCTGGATTCTCACGGAACTGTCTTCTAACTTCCTGAATCATCTTGTTAGCAGCTCTACCTACTGAACTCATTGTCAAAGCTGAGAACAAGAATGGTAACATAGCACCAATAAATAGTCCTACTATTACAAGCGGCTCTGTAATGCTGATAACAGTTAGATTAGCTGAATCTGAGAATGATGCGAATAGAGCAAGTGCAGTAAGTGCAGCTGATCCAATAGCAAATCCTTTACCAATAGCAGCAGTTGTGTTACCTACTGAGTCAAGTGTATCTGTGATATTACGTACCTCGTGTGGAAGCTCTGACATCTCAGCGATTCCACCAGCATTATCTGAAACTGGACCGTATGCATCTACAGCAACTATCATACCACCAGTTGAAAGCATTCCAACAGCAGCAAGAGCAATTCCATATAGACCAGCGAATTGGTAAGCAACAATAACGCCAGCACAAATCATGATGATAGGCCAGAATGTTGATTCCATACCAACTGCAAGACCAGAAATAATTGTTGTAGCTGAACCTGTCTCTGATTCCGCAGCAATTCTCTTAACATGCTTGTGTGCATCTGAAGTGTAATATTCAGTTAACTGTCCAATAATTACACCAACTAGCAGTCCAGCAATAATTGCATAAGCATAAATAAGTGAACCAAGAATTCTATTTGAGAAGAATACTGCAGCAATAATTACTATGAAAGAACTTACATAAGTTCCCATATTAAGTGACTTAGCTGGATTTGTCTTCTCTGAACCCCTTACAGCAAGAATACCAATAACAGATGCAATAATACCTACAGCAGCAATAATCATAGGGAAAATTGCAGCCTGAGCTTCTGTAAATGATGAACTATATCCTTGAGCCTTAACAGCAACTGAAGCAAGTGTTACAGCTGAAATAATTGAACCAACATATGACTCAAATAGGTCTGAACCCATTCCAGCAACATCACCTACATTATCACCTACATTATCTGCAATAACAGCAGGGTTACGAGGATCATCTTCAGGAATTCCTGCCTCAACCTTACCTACAAGGTCAGCACCAACATCAGCAGCCTTTGTATAGATACCACCACCAACACGACCAAATAGAGCCATTGATGAAGCACCAAGACCAAAGCTTGTGATGCACTGTGTAATTGTTGCTAAATCTAGCACAACGAAAACAGCACTTAGTCCAAGAAGACCAAGACCTGTTACGCATAGACCCATAACAGCACCTGATCTAAAAGCAACCTTAAGAGCCTTAGGCATACCACCATTCATAGCAGCGCTTGCAGTTCTAACATTTCCTTTAGTAGCTACATTCATTCCGAAGAATCCTGCAAGTACAGATAGAAGTGCTCCAATTAGATATAGGATAGCTGATGTCCAGTCAATTGCAAATCCAATCAATACGAAAAGAACAGCAATAACAATAACCATTGACTTGTATTCTTTCTTTAGGAATGCAAAAGCACCTTCTCTGATGTACCCTGAAATTTCCTTCATCTTATTATTGCCCGCATCCTGTTTTCCAACCCAAGTTGCAAGACCGAAAGCAACAAGAAGACCAAGTGCAGCACAGATTAGTACTACTAACTTAATAGTCATATTTAATAACCTCCTGATTCGATCATCCTTATATTTCAATAAGAATAGTAATAAATATAAATCCTATAGACAGACCAGCTGGTCTGTCTATTAATATCAAATTATAGGTCGCAAAGTATTCTCTTAGCTAAATACTGCGACAATAACTAGGGAAAGCACGATATAAATAGCAGCAGCAATTGTTGTTACTCTACTTAATAAAGCGTCATATCCCTTGCTCTTCTTCTTACCAAAGTGCTGTTCTGCTCCTCCAGCAATCGAGCCCGATAGGCCGTCACTGTTACTAGACTGAAGCAGTATACTGATAATCAGAATAATACTCGCAATCAAAAGGCCAATCATTAAAGCTGTATGCATGGGTCTCACCTCCATTGGTTTCAAAAACAAATAATTTGAAAATTATTTGTTATAAAAAAGAATAAATCGTTGTTACAAGTTTGTATTTTAACACCCATAAACAATTCTGTCAACATCATCAGCCCCGAAAAAACTGCATAACTGCTTTAAAATTTTAATAATGTGAATTAGATTACTTGAATAGTTGTACAAAAACTATCTACAACTTAGTGCAATATCGGCAAGCTCCGCAAAACTGTCTACTTTGAGGCTAGCTCCACCAATAAGTCCACCATCAATATTGTCTTTAGTTAGAAGTTCTTTTGCATTTGATGGTTTCATGCTTCCACCGTAGAGTATTAATAGAGAATCTTCGAGGTGAACATTGTCATAAAGTCCTCCTACTAGTCCTCTTATAAAACCACACATATCAGCCGCCTGCTCTGGTGTAGCTGTCTTACCGGTTCCGATAGCCCAGATTGGCTCATATGCAATAACTAATTCTTTCATATCTTCATAAGAAAGACCATCTATATCAGCCATTACCTGAGTAGCAACGAAAGTATTCTCATTGCCAGCTTCTCTAATCTCCAAAGACTCGCCCACACAAAGAATAGGTTTAATCCCGGCTTTAATTAATGCTTTGAGTTTCAAATTGATTGCTGAATCAGTTTCGTTGAAATATTGTCTTCTCTCGGAGTGCCCAATTACACAATAGTCAACACCAATCTCTTTGAGCATATCAACAGAAATCTCACCAGTGTATGCGCCCGACTCCTCATAATGAACATTTTGTGCACCAACTTTAATATCTGAACCCTTTAGTGCACTCTTTATTGCTTCAAGCTGTGTGAAAGGTGCAATGATTGCAACCTCCTCTTCGTTCCCTAGCTCTTTAGCCTTAAGCTCGTTTGCGAACTCCACAGCCTCAGCTGTAGTCATATTCATTTTCCAATTTCCAGCAATTAAGAATTTCTTCATCTTAAATCTCCTTTGTGCTTAAACTATACTTCATCAATTACAGCGATACCTGGCAAAGTCTTACCTTCTAGGAACTCAAGACTTGCGCCACCGCCAGTTGATATGTGAGTCATCTTGTCTGCCAATCCAAATTGTTCAACAGCTGCAGCCGAATCTCCACCACCTATTACAGTTGTAGCATCTGATGCTGCAAGACATTCAGCAATTGCTTTAGTACCAACGGCGAAAGAAGGCATCTCAAATACGCCCATTGGTCCGTTCCATACAATTGTATTAGCTGAAGCAAGAGCTTCTTCATAAAGCTTTATAGTCTCAAAGCCAATGTCTAATCCCATTCTATTAGCTGGAATCTCAGAGATTGAATATGTATCGTAAGGAGAATCATTGGCAAATTCATCTGCAGCAATAACATCAATTGGGAGATAAAACTTTACGCCCTTCTCTTCTGCTAGCTTAAGAATATCTTTAGCTTTATCGAGGCCCGCATCATCTAGAATTGAAGTTCCAATCTCGTAACCTTGTGCCTTTAGGAATGTATAAGCCATTCCGCCTCCGATAAGAAGCATATCAACCTTATCTAATAGATTGGTAATAACCGAAATCTTATCGGCAACTTTTGCTCCCCCCATTATCGCAGCAAAAGGTCTTTTAGGGTTATTTATAGCATTTCCCAAGAATGTAAGCTCTTTGTCAATTAGGAACCCAGATACTGCAGGAATATAGTCGGCAATTCCAGTTGTTGAAGCATGCGCTCTGTGAGCAGTACCAAAAGCTTCTTGAACGAAAATGTCACCTAATTCAGAAAGTTCTTTAGCAAAAGATGGATCGTTATCTGTCTCTTCATTTCTAAAGCGAACGTTCTCAATTAAAAGGATCTCTCCCTTGCTTAAGTCGTGTGCAGCCTGTCTTACTTTATCATCAACAACTACATCTGATGGGCAGAAATTTACTTTAGCATCAACATACTCTGCAAGCTGCTTAGCTACTGGTGCAAGACTTAACTCAGGAACTGCCTTGCCCTTAGGTCTGCCAAGATGCGACATAATTACAACTTTAGCATTGTTTTCAACTAGATAATTAATTGTAGGAAGAGCTGCTTTAATTCTTGTATTATCCGTAATAACTCCGTCCTTCAAAGGAACGTTAAAATCACATCTCATTACTGCGGTCTTGCCGTCCCAGTTAATGTCTTTAACGGTCTTTTTCATAATAATATCTCCCCTTTTTTTCTAAAATATTGCCGCGCTATTCAGCGCGGCATAAAAGCATATCTTAATTTCTTTATTTGTTATCAACTGATGCCATATGTCTGATTAGCTCAAGTATCTTATGGCTATATCCAAACTCATTGTCATAGTATGCAATAAGCTTGAAGAACTTATCGTTAAGCTGAATTGCCATGTTAGCATCAAAGATAGATGTATGAGCATCTCCAATGAAATCCATTGTTACACAAGGATCCTCAACATACTCAAGAACACCCTTAAGATCTCCTTCTGATGCAGCCTTGTGCATAGCTTCAAAGATATCATCAACTGTAGCTGGATTCTTAAGCATTACATTCAGATCAACTACGGATACATCTGCTGTTGGCACTCTGTAAGCAAGTCCAGTTAGCTTTCCAGCAATTTCTGGAATAACAAGACCTACAGCCTTTGCAGCACCAGTAGTTGTAGGTATTACATTGTTAAATACTGACCTACCAATTCTCCAATCCTTATTGTTTCTGTCATCAACAACATTCTGCTTTGCAGTGGATGCATGAATTGTTGACATAAGTCCTTGGTCAATTCCCCAATTATCTTCTAGAACTTTACATACAGGTGCTAGACAGTTAGTTGTGCATGATGCATTTGAAACAACATTCATATCTGACTTGTATTCTCTGTGGTTTACGCCATATACAAATGTAGGTGTTTCCTTATCCTTAGCAGGAGCAGAAATAATAACCTTCTTTGCACCAGCATCTAGATGTACTTGTGCCTTCTCAGTTGTGTTATATACTCCCGTACCTTCCATTACATAATCAGCTCCAACATCCCCCCAAGGAATGTCCTTAGCATCATTATTGAAGAAAACAGGAATCTTCTTGCCTCTAATAACTAGTCCATCAGAATAAGTCTCAACCTTTTCAGGGAACTTTCCGAAAGTACTGTCATATTGCAATAGGTATCTAACATAATCAATATCTGCATTTCTCCAATTGATACCTGCTATTTCAATATCTTCCATCCCCAAAGCTGCTCTCATTACAACTCTAGAAATTCTACCAAAGCCACTAATACCGACTCTTGCCATAATAAATCCTCCTAAGGCGTTGCCTAATAAATAATTTTATCTTGCACATTTATTGTAACAAATGAGAGTCATGGTTTTCAAGGCATAAAGACGAAGTTGGACAATTCGTACAATCTGGCTTCCTTGCATTGCAACATCTTCTGCCGTGAATAATAAGCAGATGGTGTGTTCTAGACCACTTCTTGCGAGGAATTACTTTCATCAAAGACTGCTCAGTAGATAAGACATCTTTTTCACAAACTAGCCCAATTCTGTTAGACACTCTGAAAACATGGGTGTCAACAGCTATTCTTTGTTCACCGAATGCTTCTGCAAGAACTACATTTGCGGTCTTGCGACCAACACCTGGCAAAGAAATTAGCTCCTCGAAGGTGCTAGGAACTTCCCCGTTAAAATCATTTAATAACTTCTCTGATAGCTTAATAATATTTCTAGCCTTTGATTTATATAGTCCAATAGTCTTAATAACTGCTTCAACGTCGTTACTATCAGCTGATGCAAGTGATTCAATGCTTGTGAATTTCTCAAAAAGAGCCGGCGTTACTTTATTTACGCTTACATCGGTTGTCTGCGCAGAAAGCACCACAGCTATCAGAAGATGATATACTGAATCATAGTCAAGTTCGCAACCTGCGTCAGGGTATGCTCTATCTAGCAATTCGATAACCTGACTCACTTCATTCTTATTTAATGTTTTTTTAGTATTTTTTTTCATAATTAATCATTCTTTGTTGACAATTTTATATTGAATAATATAATTGTACTATAAGTATACAATCATTTAAATAGAATACAATTTCTTTTTTATTCTACAATTTATTTAGAGGTATTTGATATGTCACAACAAATTATAGAACAACCTAGTCAGCCTTTATCAACTACTGTCCTAGCGGAGCTTCAAAAGGAAATACTGTCAGGTGAAATTCCAGCTGAATCAAAACTTACAGAACAGTCTATTTGCATGAAATTCAAGGTTTCTAGAACACCTGTTAGAGAGGCTTTTAGACAGCTTGAGGCTGATGGACTCGTTGAGAACATCCCTAATCGTGGTGCTTATGTAGTTGGATTAACGAATAGAGATATTTCTGACCTATTTGACCTAAGATGCCTTCTTGAAGTTCAAGCCGTTGAGTGGGCTGTCCAGAGAATGGATGCAGAATATATTGCCAGTCTAAAGGAAATAATTGACTTTATGGAGTTTTATACTCACAAGAATGATATTGAGAAAGTACTATTTTTTAACTCAATGTTTCA
This sequence comes from Clostridiales bacterium, assembly GCA_012510935.1. Next base: position 36,499 of record JAAZHB010000153.1, on the reverse strand, counting down.
TAATAAGATTTATGATTCAACTATGGATAGAATGCTCGAGAAGACAGTTGCTACATACCAGACATATTTAAAGCACTCTGCCCCACCTCGTACATACACAGACGAATCTCTTCAAACTATTCTTGATGAACATAAATCAATCTTTGAAGCAATTGAGCAAAGAAATGTTGTTGCTGCAAAGCTTGCGATGGAACATCACATGAATCAATCAAAGAGACGCAGAATGGCAAGATTCTTGTAAGTATTGCTATGTTGGAATCGTTTTCGATTGAACATATAACCAAAAGCCTAAGGCAATGCCTTAGGCTTTTATATTGATTTCTCGCTCTAGCTAACTCAATCTATACAACTTGAAAGTCAAGCTTACCATTTCTTAAATCACATTTGATTGTCTGTCCATTTACTACTTTATCAGCAATAATCATTGTAGCAATTCCCGTCTCAATATGTTTCTGAAGGAATCTCTTAATAGGTCTTGCACCATAGTGAGGATCATAAGCCTCATCGGCAATGAATTGATATGCTTCATCGGTCAATTCTAATCCAATTTCCTTATCAGCCAACCTGTTCCTAATATCTTCAACGGAAAGCTTAATAATATCAATCACCTGATTTTTCGTTAATGGACTAAATAAAATAATATCATCAACTCTATTTAAGAATTCAGGTCTAAAATAATCTTTCAGCATATTATTTACATTTTCAGCTGATTCATCTGGAATTGAACCATCTTCAGTCATATTATCGATTAGCTCAGTGCTTCCAATATTTGATGTCATAATAATTACTGTGTTCTTAAAATCGACAGTTCTACCTTGGTTGTCAGTCAATCTTCCATCATCAAGTAGCTGCAACAAGATATTAAATACATCTGGGTGAGCTTTCTCAATTTCATCGAATAGAATTACGTTGTATGGTTTTCTACGAACAGCTTCGGTTAATTGACCACCTTCATCATAACCAACATATCCCGGAGGCGCTCCAACAAGTCTTGATACGGAATGCTTCTCCATGTATTCAGACATATCAATTCTAATTAGATTGCGTTCAGAATCAAATAATGCTTCTGATAGAGCCTTTGCGAGCTCAGTCTTACCTATTCCAGTAGGTCCTAAGAAAATAAACGAACCAATTGGTTTGTTCTCATTCTTCAAGCCTGCTCTAGCGCGAAGAATTGACTCTGAGACAGCCTTAACACCGGACTGCTGTCCAATTACCCTTTTATGCAAAATATCTGGTAAATTGATTAATTTCTCTCTTTCAGACATAGCCAGCTTGGCAACTGGAATACCTGTCCAACCTGCAATAACCTCAGCTATCTCTTCCTCTGTGACTTCTTCTTTCAGCAATCTATTCTCTTCAGCGTCGTGAGCATTCTTCTCATCTTCTTCAAGCTGATTTGTAAGTCTTGGCAATTCTCCATATTTAAGAGTTGCTAGCTTCTCCAAATCATATTGTCTTTCAGCTTCTTCAATTTCAAGTTTCACATTTTCAATTTGCTGCTTAGTCTCTTTTACTTTAGAAAGTGAATTCTTCTCGTTATCCCATTGAACAATAAGCTTGTCATATTCGCTCTTCAACTCAGCGAGTTCCTTTGTAATAGTATCTCTTCTGCCAATTGCCGCCTTGTCTTTCTCCTTTGACAGCGCTTGCTTCTCAATCTCAAGCTGCATAATCCTTCTTTGCAGCTCGTCTAGCTCTTCTGGCATACTATCAATTTCAGTTCTTATCCTTGCAGCTGCTTCATCCATTAGGTCAATGGCTTTATCCGGCAAAAATCTATCCGAAATATATCTATCGGACAAAGTTGCACACGCGATTAAAGCACTATCGGTAATTCGAACGCCATGATGTATCTCAAAACGTTCCTTGAGACCTCTAAGTATAGAAATTGTGTCTTCAATAGAAGGCTGATCTACTAACACCTTCTGGAACCTGCGTTCCAAAGCTGCATCCTTCTCAATATATTTACGATATTCGTCCAAAGTAGTTGCACCGATGCAATGGAGTTCTCCCCTTGCTAGCTTTGGCTTAAGAAGGTTTCCTGCATCCATCGAACCTTCTGTCTTCCCAGCACCTACTATGTTGTGAATCTCATCAATAAACAGAATTATTCTACCTTCTGAATCCTCGATTTCTTTAAGAACACTCTTTAATCTCTCCTCAAATTCGCCTCGAAATTTGGCACCAGCAATCAATGAACCCATATCGAGGGCATAAATTGTCTTATCTTTAAGATTCTCAGGCACATCTCCATTGAGTATTCTTTGAGCAAGTCCTTCAACTACAGCAGTCTTACCTACACCCGGTTCACCGATTAGAACTGGATTATTCTTGGTTCTTCTTGAAAGTATTTGTATAGCATGTCTTATCTCGGAATCTCTTCCAATTACTGGGTCGAGCTTGCCATCTCGTGCCATCTCAACCAAGTCTCTGCCATACTTCTCCAAAGCCTCATAGCTGTCTTCTGGGTTCTGACTTGTTACCCTTTGATTACCTCTAATTTTAGATAATGCCTCTAAGAAAGACTCTTTAGTAATTCCATGTTTCTTTATTAGTTTAGAACTATTTAACCCCTTTTCTTCAATTATTGCATAATAGATATGCTCAACACTTACATACTCATCTTTGAAATTTGATGCAATTGATTCTGCGTTAAGTAGAACCTTATTAAACAATCTCGTTGCATAAATCTGTTCACTTCCACCTGAAACCTTTGGTAAGCAATCCAAATTTGACTCTAGTTCTTTAATATATTCATCAGTATTAATCTTCATATTCTTAAGAAGTTTAACAATGAGTCCATCTTTTTGTTTCAGCAAGGCCAAATGTAAATGGTCTGCATCAACCGATTGATTCCCTAGAGATATTGCAATATTCTGGCTGTCTACTACCGCATTTTGCGCATTTTGCGTAAATTTTTCAAAATCCATATTAATACCCCTCCAATACTATTTTTCTTTTATATGTTAATGATAATACTCGAGAAGTTCTTTGTAAAGAAAAAATTAGCACTCTACTAGTGAGAGTGCTAATAATTCATCTTATTGACAACTGGCTTTTACAAAAGCTACATAAGTAGCTTCATCATAGCGCTTACAAGCGGGGTAAGGATATGACTGGCCCCGTTAAGAAGTACAAATGCAATTAAAATAAACGAAGAATATTGCATAAGATTCCCGTACCAAGGCTTGGTATCTAGTTTAAATATCTGTGTTACAAGGCCAAACCCATCTAGTGGTGGAATTGGCAATAAGTTAAATACCATAAGAGAAAGATTTATAACTACAGTGTAATAAAGCAAGTAAAATAGAATCTCAGTTATCTTGGATCCCGAACTTCCATACATACTGTATGCTAGCTTTGCAAATTGAGCAAAAATTATTGCGATAATTAAATTAGTTATAACGCCTGCGATTCCAACAAGGAACTCGTCTCTTCGTCTATTCTTATAGTAACCAGGATTAATTTGAACTGGCTTGCCCCATCCGAATCCAAACAGAATTAGAGCAATTAAACCGAATGGGTCAATGTGAGCAAACGGATTAATTGTTACTCTGCCTTGATTTCTTGGAGTCGGATCGCCTAAAAGGTCCGACATCTTAGCATGAGCCGCCTCGTGGAACGCAAGTCCAACTATTATTCCTGGTAATGTAATTAGTTTTGATATAATAATTGAGTTCAAAATACCTCCAATTAAGGCTAATCTATTGTTACAAGATTTCCTTTAATAGTCTTGAAATTCTTTCGGCAACATATTCATATAAAGAAATATTTGCCCTATCAACTGCAGTATATTCCTTGCAATGTAATGCTACATCATTTTCAAATTGTCTGTCCATCTCTTTAGCAAAATTATTATCATAAATAATGGCATTTGATTCGAAATTCAGTCTAAAGCTTCTGATATCGAAGTTAGCAGAACCTATGGTAGCAACTTCCCCATCGACTGACAATGTCTTTGCATGCAAGAATCCGTCCTCATAAATGAAAATTCTAGCTCCTTCATTGATTAACTCGCCTGCATTTAATAATGTTGTACGATACACGAATGGATGATCTGGCCTGCATGGAATCATTATCTTAACATCAACACCTGCTCTAATAGCCATCCTCAGTGCATCAATTAGAGAATCATCTGGAACCAAATACGGGGTCTGAATATGAATCGTTTTCTTGGCACCAGAAATCATCTTCATCATTGCTATCTTGATTTCTTCCTTGGGTGACTCCGGTCCTGAATTTACTATCTGAATTGGAATTTTACCATCAATTTCTGGATAAAGCCTTTCTGGCAATGATTCCTTTATTAAATTAATTGACTCTTTGGTTGAACATCTCCAATCTGTAAGGAAAATCGAATTGAGAGGAATAACTGCATTTCCAATTATTCTAATGTGAGCATCTCTCCAGTAGCCAAATTTTGCCTTCTGACCAACATATTCTCTTGCAACATTAAATCCACCAATGTAGCCAATTTTATCATCGATAATAACGATTTTTCTGTGATTACGATAATTGAATCTTATGTATAGCTTTCTGATTCTTGGTTTAAAGAAGAAGGAATACTTGCCCCCAGCTTCTTTGAAACTCTTTAACTTTTTATTACTAATCTGTTTACTACCCATTGCATCCATTAGGAGTCTAACTTGCACTCCTTCGGCTGCTTTCTGTGTCAAAAGGTCAATAAGCTGGTTGCCGAGGAAGTCATCCTTAATGATAAAATAGCAAATATGAATTCTGTTCTTAGCATTCTGAATATCTTTAAATAAAAGGTCAAATTTCTCCTGTCCATCTGAAATGAGCTGTACACTCTTGTTATCAGTAAGTGCGGCATTAGAATATTCAAGATTCAAAGTAACAAGGTCACGCCATTTATGAACTATTCTATTCGGTGAATGAAATACATCAGTTAATAGCTTACTCTTCTGATATTTTATAAGGAACTCTTTTACCCATTTTTCTTCTTCGGACAGTTTATAAATTTTCATTCCTGCAATATGCTGAGAGAATAATAAATACCCTATCAAGCCGACTAATGGCAATAGATATAGAATCATAATCCAAGCGATGCTTGCACCTGGTGATTTTCTATCGAAAAATATAATTATTATGGCAATTATAAAATTCAATACATATATTACGGTAGTAAAATTATTAAGGGTAAAGAATTGAACAATATCACCGAAAAACGCACTCATATATGTCACCCCATTTTATATAGAATTAACTTACCAACTCACCTTTGAGGCTAAATGTACTCGCCTCAATAATTTTAACTGATATAATTTGTCCAATCATATCAGTTTTACAAGAATTGCAACAATCTACAAATGGAATGTTCACAATCTTAAAATCATCTGATCTTCCAGTAACACAATTGCTATCCGTCTTGCTTACTCCATCTATTAGAACATCAACAGTTTTACCTACATATGATAGATTCTTTTCGTAGAAAATTTCATTTAATGCATCAACTAACCTGTCAAATCTTTGATGAGCAATCTTATCAGGGATTTGATCATCATAATTTGCTGCTGGTGTTCCTTCTCTAGGAGAATAAATAAAAGTAAAGGCCGAATCATATCTAACTTCCTTAACAAGCTTTAAGGTTTCTTCAAAGTCCTCCTCGGTTTCTCCAGGGAAGCCAACGATGATATCTGTTGAAATAGTAATATCTGGCGAAGCCTCGCGAATCTTGTGAATTCTCTCTAGATATCTTTCTCTGTCGTAATGTCTATTCATTCTTTTGAGGATTCTATTGCTGCCTGATTGAACTGGTAAATGAATGTAATTACACAAATTGTCGCAATCTGTAAAGCAAGAAATCATCTCATCAGAAATATCCTTAGGATGAGAAGTCATAAATCTTATTCTTTGAAGTCCTTCTATCTTATTAACTTCTCTAAGTAACTCCGCAAAACCCTGCTTCGTAGTTGGGTCTTTAAAAGAGTCAACATTCTGACCGAGCAAAGTAACTTCCTTCACGCCGTCAGCTACAAGAGATTTGATTTCATCCACAATACTTTCCACAGTCCTACTCTTCTCACGCCCCCTGGTATATGGAACAATGCAATATGTGCAGAAATTATTACAACCATATGTAATATTTACAAGTGACTTGAATTTGTAAAGACGCTTTGCTTGCATCTCCTCTTCTTGAATATGAGGATTATTATCAATAATTGCAATTTGCTGGCATCCAGTCTCAATTCTGTCTTGCAAAAGCTGAGGGAATTGTCCTATTGTCTGTGTACCAAATAGAATATCTACCCATGGATAGCTCTTATTGATTTCTTCCACGATTCTTTCTTGTTGAGGCATACACCCACATACAGCAAGAATGAAATTAGGGTTTGACAATCTATTCTTTTTAAATTGACCCAATACACCAAAGAATCTTTTATCGGCATTCTCTCTAATGCTGCAAGTATTCATAATTACTAAATCTGCATTGCTTGGATCATCAGCATGTTCATATCCCATTGCTTCAAGTAAGCCTGCGATATTCTCTGAATCATGCTCATTCATCTGACATCCATAAGTAATAATATGATATGTACTCATATGTATTATTCTGTCTCCTCTTTCCTATCTCTATTCAAAAGCTGATTTAACGCATCTTCGGCAGAAATCTTACCCTGCAGAACTGCATATGTAGCTGAAGTTATTGGCATATCTACATTGTATTTCTTAGCAAGTTCAGTCGCAGCACCAGCTGTATAATATCCCTCAACTACTGAACCTACCTTCACCACAGCTTCTTCAGCAGTAAGTCCATGACCAATTAATAGTCCGCACCTTCTATTTCTAGATAGACTTGTTGAACATGTAACTATAAGATCTCCTATTCCAGTAAGACCGGAGAATGTTTCATCTTTAGCTCCGATTGCTTTGCCTAACTTCTTAATCTCATGGATAGCTCTTGTCATCAATGCAGCTCTAGTGTTATTACCCAGATTCATTCCATCAGAAATACCTGTTGTTATCGCAATAACATTCTTAATAGCTCCTGCTATTTCTACACCAACTATATCATCATTTGTATATACACGAATTCTGTTATTCATAAATACATCTTGTACAGTTCTAGCAACATCATTATCTTTACATGCTGCCACTATTCCAGCAGGATAATTACGAACAACTTCTTCAGCATGAGTTGGCCCGGAAAGTGTTACATACTTATATTCTGGGAGCTCTTCTTCAGCAATCTCTGAAAGTCTCTTCAATGTCTTCTGTTCAATACCCTTAGCGAGGTTTATAACAATAGTGTCCTTATTCATAAACTGTGCAGCACGCTTTGCTGTATTCCTAAAGGATTGAGCTGGAACTGCAAAAATCACAATATCTCTATTTGATGTTGCAGTCTTAAATACATGAGTATATTTTATCTTATCGCTGAGAAGAACATATGGAAGATATTTTTCGTTCATTCTAGTTTCTTTCATCTTCTCAACAGCTTCTTTGTTTCGACCATAAAGCATTACCTGATGTCCATTATGAACAAGTAGGTTTGCTATAGCTGTACCAAAACTACCATTACCAACAATTGCAATGTTCATTTTCTTATCAGCTGGAAGCTTTGGGATCTTAAGACCATCATAATAATCTTCAGGTTCTGGTTCAGCTTGATCTTGAGCTTGAGACTCAGGTTTTGAATCATTATCTGATTCATCTGAAGAGTCATCATCCTTCATAAGGCCTGAAAGATGTATGTTGGGCTCTTCTCCTTTGAATAATCTCTTAATGTTAGCTCTATGATTAAATATTATAAATACGGCTAGGAATATTCCTGCTGCGAGATATTCATAATGTGCAGGATTGTAATACCACAATGAAAAAGGATACACGATAGCTGCCATAATTGATGCAACTGACATTTTGCCAGAAATAGCTATTACAATTATTGCTACAATAAGGACTATTAATGCACTTGGAAAATCAAGTGCCAAAGCAGCTCCAAAGGCTGTCGCAACACCCTTTCCACCCTTAAACTTATAAATAGCAGGGAAAACATGCCCTATTACTACAGCAATCATTGCAGTTATAGCACAAAGGTAACCACCAACTGAATAACCTATTTTAACTGTTATAACACCTTTTAAAATATCTATTGCTAATGTGATAAGCGCAGCTTTAGTTCCAAGAACTCTTAATGTATTAGTGGTTCCTGCGTTGCCGCTTCCTTCTTTCTTGATATCAACTCCAGCAAGTCTTCCAAGTATAATCGATGGAGAAATATTTCCAATAAAGTAAGACACTATGGCTACAATCGCAATTTTCACCCAAACAGTCATTATCTTTCACTCCTTTTTTCACTATAAATAAATTTAATTGAAGTTCCCTCGAACCCATATGCATCTCTTATCTTGTTTTCGATATATCTAGCATAAGAGAAATGCATAAGCTCTCTATCATTAATTTTAAATGAAAATAGTGGTGGACATACTCCAATTTGAGAAACATAATACACCTTAAGTCTTCTACCCTTGTCTTGAGGTGGTTGCCTCATAAGAATAGCATCTTCAAGAATATTATTAAGCTTGCTTGTCGGAATTCTTAACGATCTCATTTTTTCAATATCAGAACATTTGTCTATTACATCAAAGACTCTCTTTTTATTAACAACAGACGTGAAAATAACGGGAGCATAGCTTGCAAAAAGCAATTCTCCTTTAATCTTGCGTTCATAATCACGCATGGTGTTAGTCTCTTTCTCTACTAGATCCCATTTGTTAATTACAATCAAAAGACCTTTTCCTGCTTGATGTGCAATCCCAGCAATCTTCTTATCTTGTTCAGTCAAACCTTCAATTGCATCTATCATAAGAACACATACATCGCAGCGTTCAACTGCCGCAATGGCTCTTATTACGGAATATCTCTCGATATTGTCATATACTTTGCTTTTTTTTCTAAGTCCAGCAGTATCGATTAGCGTAAACTTCTCTTCTTTATACTCAAAAGGTGTATCGATTGAGTCTCTAGTAGTACCTGCAATTGGAGATACAATAACTCTGTTTTCGTTAGTTAATGCATTAACCATAGATGACTTCCCAACATTTGGTTTGCCAATAATTGCAATCTTTGTGCTGTCGTCATCTTCATAACCTTCATCAGGAAAGCTGTTCACGATTCTATCGAGCAAATCTCCAAAATTCAGCATATTTGCTGAACTGATTGCTACAGGCTCGCCAAATCCAAGTTCATAAAAATCATAGATATTGTCGTAGATTCTCTCAATAACATCAACCTTGTTTACTACAAGAATTACTTCTTTGCCAGTCCTTCTAAGGATATTAGCAACATCTCGGTCTGCAGTAGTGAGTCCTTCTTTGCCATCAACCATGAAAATAATTACATCTGCCATGTCCATAGCAATAACAGCTTGGTCTCTCATCTGCGATAGAATTACATCATCCGTATTAGCTTCAATTCCGCCAGTGTCAATAATTCCGAATTCTTTGCCAACCCATTCAGCATCAGCATAAATCCTATCCCTTGTAACACCTGGAATGTCTTCAACTATTGCTCGTCTTTCGCCTATAATTCTATTAAAGAATGTAGATTTACCAACATTAGGTCTTCCTACAATCGCCAATATTGGTTTACTCATCGAATATACCTCCCGCAAATTCCTTTGCATCAAATTCTATTAAATCATCTATTCCCTCGCCCATTCCAATGTACTTAATCGGAAGATCGTATTCGTCGGCGAGCGTAATGGAGATACCGCCACGAGCAGTGCCATCCATTTTTGTCAAAATAATGCCAGTTACATCTGTTATATCAGAAAATTCCTTCGCCTGGCTTACAGCGTTCTTACCAGTTGTTGCGTCGAGAATCAAAAGATTCTCTCTACTGGCTTCTGGGTATTCTTTACTGATTACTTTGCTCATTTTCTCAAGCTCTTTCATCAGATTACCCTTGTTCTGCAACCTGCCAGCTGTATCGCATAGCAATACATCAACGTTATTTGCTTTAGCTGCTTGAATAGAGTCATAGATAACTGCAGAGGGATCAGTCCCTTCTCCATGTGCTATTACTCTAACGCCTACTCTCTCTCCCCAGAGTATTAACTGCTCTGAAGCAGCCGCCCTAAATGTATCAGCTGCTGCAAGCATAACACTTTTGCCTTGAGATTTCAGCATATGTGCAATTTTTCCAATAGAAGTGGTCTTGCCACCGCCATTAATTCCTATTAGTAGTACAACAAGTGGATAATTATTAGATAGCTTGTTGCGCTCACCCTTGTCTACCATCTTTTCAATAATAGATGCCAGTTCAGCCTTTACTCCTGCTTCAGAATTGATTCTCTTAGAATTAATAGTCTCATTAAGCTCTTCAACTATTCTTTCTGCAGTCTCAACTCCTACATCCGCAACTACTAACGATTCTTCAAGTTCGTCTAGAAATCCGATTCCAAGATCAGGATTATCTTCGAGAACATTTGTAATGCTGTCAATAAATTTTCTAAAGGTAGATTTTTCTTTAAATAGTCCCATGTATGGTACTTCTCCTGTTTATTTTATGGAAAAAATCCATTAATTTTTAGTGCTGGAATTCGTCTGTGCTTATGTCGTCACCAAGCTTCAATGAAAGCATCTTGGAAATTCCTTGTTCTGGCATAGTCACTCCGTAAAGCACATCAGCATGCTCCATCGTTGCTTTTTGGTGAGTTATCAAAGTAAACTGAATCTCATTAAACTTACGCAAATATCCAGAGAATCTCTCAATATTTACTTCATCCAATGCAGCTTCAACCTCGTCAAGAATAACAAATGGAGTAGGTTTTGCCTTTAATACAGCGCACATTAGAGCAATAGCAGTAAGTGTTTTCTCACCGCCTGAAAGAAGGTTAATATTCTTTAGTTTCTTGCCCGGTGGTTGGGCTGTAATTTCAATAGCAGATTCTAGCACATTCGACTCGTCATCAAGTGTTAATTCTGCATGTCCTCCGCCAAAAAGTTCCTGGAATGCTTCTTCAAAGTTTATTACAACTTCATCGAAAGTCTCTTTGAACTTTCTTTTGATTGTAATATCCATGTTAGTGATAATCTCATCAAGCTCCTTCATTGCCCTAGCGGTATCACTTTCCTGTGCGGTAAGGAATTCATATCTTTTGCTAACCTGCTTATATTCCTCAATTGAGCTTACATTAACATCTCCAAGTTCGGCCATACGAAGCTTTATTTCTTTAGCTTCTCTATTACCGCTTGTTATTGCAAAATTCTCATCTCTCATATCGAGGGCTTCGATATAAGATACTTCAAATTCTTCCCAAAGCTTATCCTTTTGTGTCTCCAAAAGTGTTTCATTTCTAGTAGTCTTAAGGTCAAGCTTATATTTTTCATCCTTAAGAGAATCGATTAACTCCGAGAATTCCTTTCTTTCCTTTGTGTAATTTGAATGCTCCACCTGATTTGAAGAAATCTTATGATTGAGTTCATCAATCCTGTTCTCCAAAGTTTGCTTCTCATTTGCAAGATTGTCTTTCTTCTCGCTTGAAGCAACACCTGTGCTGGTAAGCAAGTCTCTTGTTTTCTCAAGCTCCATAATGTTATTGTTGTCGTCTTCTAGCTGTGACTCAATATCCATTATTAGATCTCTTTCTCTTTCAACAAGCTCATTTTGAGCATAAATTCTAGTATCTTGTTCAGTAAGCTTTAGTCGTGCTTTGATGATTCTTTCATTCTCATCTTCAATAATTAGCTTAAACTCATCATATCTATTCAACAGTGATTCAAGATTTGTTTCAATCTCAGATATTCTCTCGGCAGAAAGAGCAACCTCAGCTTTTGAAGTATCAATTACTGATTCGGTGTTCTTAATATCTTCTTCAATTGCCTTAAGCTCATTTGCATATTTATCTGCGCGCATAGACTCTTCGGATACTATAGTCTCAGCATGGTCCTTGTCTGCCTTAAGTACATTGAATTCAATTGCTAGCTTTTGAAGCTTATCAGATAAGTCATCTTTATAATTATTTTTTTCTTTAATCTGATCTACTAACTCGTAGCGTCTTGATTTAAGTTCTTGAGTTTTATTTGTAAGCTGCTCAATTTCTGAAGATAGTGTTTCAATCTCCTTCTTTCTATCAAGTAGGTTTGCAGACTTATTAGCATAGCGACCACCCGTAATTGCACCATTAGAGCTGATTATTTCTCCATCTAGTGTAACTATCCTGAAACCACCAATTCTTTGCTTGGATAATGCTACTGCATTGTCCATATTATCAGCTACAATTACTCTTCCTAATAGATGGTCTTTGATAATGTTAAATTTACTGTCTGTATTAACAATATCGGAGGCAATTCCAATAAAGCCGTCGCTCTTTGTAACAGCTTGTTCCACATTATATTTATTAACTCGAATAGAATTGAGAGGCAAGAAAGTTGCCCTTCCTGCTTTAGCGGACTTTAGCCAATTAACTGCAGCCTTTGCAGATGAATCGTCTTCACAGACAATATTCTGTAGAGCAGCTCCAAGTGCAGTCTCAATAGCAAGTTCATAACCACTCGGCACAGTAATTAAATCTGAGACAGTTCCTATAATGCCTCTAAATGATTTGCGCATAAGGGATCGAACTGCGTTATTGTAACCTTCATAGTTTGCTTCCATCTCTTCAATGGTGTTCTTTCTTGAAGAAATTCTGCTCATCTTATCATTTAAGTCATTAATTTCAGCTGACATATTTGCCATCAAATTATTGTCTGATAAAATGTTATCGTCAATAGATTTAAATTCTTCTTTAGTTTGTTGAAGAATTTGTACTTTCTTATCAAGATCATTTGCAATCTTTAATAATTCTGCTTTATTTCTTGATTCTTTAGTATCATCTCCGCAGAATTCCGACTCAAGCTCTGATTTTCTGGCAGCTAGTGTAACGCAATAATCTTCAAGCGTAGAAATATCCTTATTGCCAGAAAAGGCTTTATTTTTCTGTTCAATAATATCATTCTTTGCATTCTCAATTTCTTGAGAAATGTTATTATATTCAATTGTATCGCTATTCAGCTTTACTACAGCATTATTATAGTCGTTCTCAACAGACTCCTTATCGGCAGTTAGTTCTTTGTCTTTTGCCATAAGTTCATCATATTGACTTCTATGTAAGCTTAGCTTCTCATTAAGCTCTGCTACTGATTCATTAAGTCTAGTTAAATCTTTCTCGATATTAGAAAGCTTCTCATTGGTGAGTTCACCGCTATTATTAATCGTATTTAGCTCGTCAATTTTAGCAAGAAGACTATTTGTAGACTCATTGAGTTCCTCTTGTAAGCTAGAATCAGCCAGCATCTTATTCTCGATAAGAGCATCTAATTCATCAATTCTTGCAGTGTTATTGTCAATTTTTGATGCGAAATCTTCTAACTCGGTCTTTCCGATAGCAACGCTCTTCTCGAGGCCTTGAATATTATGTAGCAAAATATTCACGCCAAGCTTTTGGTAACGGTCTCTAAGCGATATATACTCAGTAGCTTTCTCAGAATCTTCTTTCAAGCCTCCAATTCTGGACTCAATCTCGCCAATAATATCTCGAACTCTTTCTATATTGTCAGAAGCAGATTTAAGCTTTGATTCGGCCTCTGCTTTTCTAGTTTTGTACAAAACAACACCAGCGGCTTCTTCGAAAATTTGACGCCTACTGTCAGTTTTGGAGCTAACTATATCTGAAATTTTGCCTTGTCCGATGATTGAATAACCATCAACTCCAATTCCAGTATCCATAAACAACTCTTTGACATCTCTGAGTCTGCATGGATTTCCGTTGATTAAGTACTCTCCCTCACCTGACCTGTAAAGTCTTCTTGTTACAGCAACCTCATTATATTCGAGAGGCAATACACCATTTGAATTATCAATAACAAGTGTAACCTCAGCCATTCCTTTTGGTTTGCGTGTAGATGTACCTGCAAAAATAACATCTTGCATTTTATTGCCGCGAAGCTGCTTCGAGCTTTGCTCTCCAATAACCCAACGCAATGCATCACTTATGTTACTCTTTCCGCTACCATTAGGACCGATAATGCAGGTTATTCCATCATTTAATTCAATTGTCACAGGGTCAGCAAATGACTTAAATCCCTGAATCTCGATTCTTTTAAAATTCAAATTCTATATTTCTCCCTTCGTGAGAACTGATTCTGCCGCTGATTGCTCAGCCTTTGCTTTGCTCTTTCCAACTCCATTGCCGATAACAACTCCTCTATGCTTTACAGTAACATAGAATGTTCTGTCATGCGGTGGACCGTCTTCTTTAACCAAGCAATACTCTAGGTCGTTTGAGTGGTAGGTGCATTGATATTTCTCTTGAAGCTTCGACTTGAAATCAGTCTTCAATTTACCGAGAACGGCTAGTCTAACCTTATCGGTAAATAGTGTATTAACAACTTCCTTTCCCGTCTCATAATCACTGTCAAGGATTATTGCACCTATTAAAGCTTCGAGTGCATCAGCAAGAATCGAAGATTTATCAGCCCCGTTTGTCTTTATCTCGCCCTTGCCAAGCAGAAGAAACTTTCCCAAATCAATTCTTCTTGCAACATCGGCAAGTGTATCTTCACATACAACTTCCGCCCTATTCTGGCTCAGAGCTCCTTCAGCTGAGTCGAGCATTATATAATACAATTTAGATCCAATAATAGCATCTAAAAAAGCGTCTCCAATGAATTCTAATCTCTCATTATTATAAATATGAGATTTTCTTTTCTCTGATGCATATGAACTATGCGTTAGTGCTGTTATCAGTAGTTTTTCATCGCTAAAATGATAATTAATATTCTCTTGTAACTCGTTTAAATTTCTATTCATTCTTATAATTCTGATATTATTTTCTTAATTTGTCCAGTTACATCGTTATTAATATATGGAATTGCTCTTAAGACAGCATAATATACATCTCCTGCCTTTGAGTTACCATGAATCTTAAGGACTGGATACTTAAGGCCAAGTATTGGTGCGCCGCCTTCTGTCTCATAGTTGAATTCATCCTTTAGCTCATTTAGCTTCTTATAAGCTAATACAGCACCGAATTTTGCAACAACGCCTTCTGTAATCTTAGTCTTAACTCTCTTCATTATTGCCAAAGCGGCACCTTCAGAACTTTTCAAGAAAATATTGCCGGAGAATCCATCTGTTGCAACAATGTCGCAAACTCCAGTTATAACCTCTCTAGCTTCGACATTCCCCTGGAAATTAATTGGGGCATTCTCTAATAATTGGTATGCTTCTTTATGAAGATCGTTACCTTTTTCAGCCTCTGCACCAATATTTAAAAGCTTAACTGTTGGGTTCTCAACACCTTTTACACAGCTTAGAAAAACGCTTCCCATAATGCCGTTTTGCAAGATATGTTCAGGCTTTGTCTCAACATTAGCACCACAATCTAGAAGTAATGTTGTATTATCTTTTCCAATTTGTGGTAAGAAAGCTGCAATTGCAGGTCTTTTGATTCCTTTAATTCTTCCTAGCATAATTAGTCCAGCTGAAAGAAGTGCACCAGTGCTTCCTGCAGATATGAAAATATCTACATCACCTTCTTTAAGAAGATTCATGCCCTTTGTTATAGTTGCATCTTTCTTCTTTCTAACGGCCATTGCTGGTGACTCGTCGTTAGAAATTACATCTTGTGCATCAACAATCTCAATATTATTGCCGGTCCAACCTTCTTTATCGAGTTCTTCCATTATTCTATCTGTAGGTCCTATCAGGACTAGTGTCTCATTAATATCAGCTGCTGCCATAACAGCGCCTTTTACAATCTCTTGTGGTGAATAATCTCCACCCATTGCATCAATTAGAATTCTCACAGTTATACCTCCCGCCAAAAGCAATTCTTAATTTATTGTTCTCAAGGATTTAGCATACTTGTACTTACCTTTTTTGAATATCATTAATAACTATTTCTTAACTGTCCACAGGCCGCATCAATATCCGAACCAAGAGTTCTTCTTATTGTGACAGCAATATTATGTGATTCAAGAATTTGTTTATATCTCAGAATATTATCTATATCAGTTCTTTCATAATTACGTTCTTCAACTTCATTAAGTGGAATTAGATTAACATGTGTAAGCCAACCTTTTAACTTTGAAGATAGCTCATTTGCACAATCAACTGAGTCATTCACTCCATTAATCATCGCATATTCAAAAGTAATCCTTCTTCCTGTTTTAATTGTATAGTTCTTACATGCCTTCATTAATGTATCAAAATTATATAGATTCGCAACAGGCATTGTCTGTTGTCTAATTTCATCGTTAGGGGCATGAAGTGATACTGCAAGATTTACTTGAGGAAAATCTTCAGCAAATTTTTCAATCATTGGAACAAGTCCGCAAGTTGAAATTGTTATATTTCTCATGCCAAGTCCATATCCTTCATTATTGTTAATTAGTCTTAAGAACTTAGCAACATTGTCATAATTATCAAAGGGCTCTCCAATTCCCATTAACACGACATGGGATATTTGTTCTCCTGTTAAATTCCGCATCTTAATAATCTGTGAAAGGATTTCTCCAGCTTCAAGGTTTCTTTCAAAACCATTCATTGTAGATGCACAAAACTTACAGCCCATTTTGCATCCTACCTGAGTTGATACACAGATAGAGTTGCCGTAATTGTATTTCATAAAGACAGATTCTGCCTTGCTACCATCAGCAAACTCATATAGGCATTTACGAGTTCCATCTGACTTGGATTTCTGGTCTTTAACAACTTTAGGTAGACCAATATAATAGTCACTAGAGATGTGTTCTCTAAGTTTCAAAGGAATATTAGTCATTTCACCGAATGACTCTACCCCTTTATTACCAAGCCAACCAAAAATTTGTTTAGCTCTGAATGGCTTGTCGCCATATGAGCTTACAACATCTGCAAGCTCATATGGTTCAAGTGATAAAATGTTAATTTTATTATCCAATTTTGACATTAAATTCTTTCTACCGAAATTCCGGTCTTATGTCCGTTGATATCAAATGATTCAATATCACTCTTATTAATAATATCATCAGCAAGAGTTTCAGACATAATATGCTCTTTATTACTTTGAATGACCTTATTAATCTCGTCATCCGTCTCAACTGAAATAATGATACGATCCATCATTTCAAAATCAGCCTGCTTACGCAATTGTTGAACTTTTGAAATAATTTCTCTTACATATCCTTGTTCAATTAGTTCATCTGTCAAAGTAGTATCAAGTATAGTGAATATATTGTTCTCCATACCTACTACAAATCCTTCCTTTGCAGTGATTCTAACATCTAAGAAGTCTTCAGTGATTTCATATTTCTCATCACCAATAGCAATCTCAATTGGACCTTCTGCGAGCTTTGCAATAATATCCTTAGCATCGAACTCAGCGATTTTCTGACCAAAAGCTTTAATATTCTTACCAAGAACTGGTCCAGCTGTTCTAAAGTTAGGCTTAATTGAGAAGTTCATGTATTTATCAAGGTTATTCTCAAATGTAACAGCTTTAACATTAAGCTCTTCAATAATCAGACCTGTAAGATCCTTAATCAAGTTCTCATATTTACCATCAACTATTACTTCAGCTAGAGGCTGTCTAACCTTTAGTCTTTCCTGCTCCCTAGTTCCTCTTCCAAGATTAACTAGAGTCTTAACAAGGTCCATTCTCTCTTCAACAGTCTCATCAATAAGCTTTTCATTATATTCTGGGAATAGTGCAGTATGTACAGTTGTATCTCCTGTCAACTTAGTATAGATTTCATCACTGATAAATGGTGCAATTGGAGCCATTAGCTTAGATACTCCAACGAGAACTTCATAAGTAGTTGCATAAACTGACTTCTTGTCATCATCAAGAGTTTCAGCATAGAATCTTCTTCTTGCTCTTCTAATGTACCAATTTGAGAGATCTTCTGTAATGAACTCATTAATTGCTCTTACGGTTCTCATGTGATCATACTGATCCATGCTCTCTGTAACATCCTTAACAAGCTTGTTGTATTTGGAAATAATCCATCTATCAAGTTCTGGTCTGTTCTCATAAGGAACGTTCAATGATTTAACATCTAAGTCATCTACATTTGAGTATAGAATAAAGAAATTATAAGTATTTCGAAGAGTTCCGAAAATCTTACTTATGACATCTTTAACTCCATCCTCATCAAATTTAGTAGGTGTCCATGCTGGCGATACTGAGACTAGATACCATCTAAGTGCATCTGCTCCATACTGATCTAGCAATTCAAATGGAGATACAGTATTTCCTTTAGACTTTGACATTTTCTTACCCTCTTTATCGAGAATAAGGTCATTAACAAGTACATTCTTATAAGGAGCCTTGCCTTTAATGATTGTTGAAGCAGCCATCAGAGAGTAGAACCAACCTCTTGTCTGATCAATTCCTTCGCAAATAAAATCTGCAGGGAATAATTCTTCGTCAAAAATATCTGCATTCTCAAACGGATAATGCCATTGTGCAAATGGCATAGCTCCCGAGTCAAACCAGCAATCCATTACATCTGGTACTCTGTGCATAGTCTTACCACAATCAGGGCAAGTTATTGTAACATCATCTACATATGGACGATGAAGCTCAATGGTCTCATCAATATCCTGGTCAGCCAATTCAACAAGTTCAGCTCTTGAACCCATGCAACGTAGGTGTCCACATTCACATCTCCAGATAGGAAGAGGTGTTCCCCAATATCTACTTCTTGATATAGCCCAATCCTTTACATCTGCAATCCAGTTACCGAATCTCTTCTCTCCGATGTAGTCTGGGAACCAATTAACAGTATTATTATTTGCTACAAGCTCATCTTTAAGCTTACTCATCTCGATATACCATGACTTATTTGCATAATATACAAGAGGAGTGCTGCATCTCCAGCAATGTGGGTAGTTATGCTCGATTTTTTCCTTGGAATAGATTTTGCTGTCCTTTACAAGATACTTAATGATATCTACATCAAGTCCATCTTCCATTACAAATCTACCCTTCCATGGAGTATCTGTGTAGCATCCCTTCTCATCAACTGGTTGAAGAACGGCTAAGTTATACTTTCTTCCGCATTGATAGTCATCTTCACCAAAAGCAGGAGCTGTGTGTACAATTCCTGTACCATCCTCAGTTGATACATAGTCCATACAAGTAACTATAAATGAATTCTTGCTCTTCTCAGGCTGAATGAATGGCATTAACTGCTCATACTCCATTCCTTCCATATCAGAACCAATTAAAGTATCAACAACTTCGTATTCTTCTTTAAGAACCTTATCTGCAAGATTCTTTGCAACATAAAAATAGTTTCCTTCATTATCTCCAGAAAGCATTCTAGCCTTAACATACTCAATGTTAGGTCCAACAGTAAGGCCTACATTAGCAGCAAGAGTCCAAGGAGTTGTTGTCCAAGCGAGGAAGTATTCATTATCTGTATCCTTCTTCTTAAACTTACAAGTTAATGTGTTAACCTTTACCATCTTATATCCCTGAGCAACCTCGTGAGATGCAAGTCCAGTTCCACATCTAGGGCAATAAGGAAGGATCTTATATCCTTCGTAAACTAATCCCTTATCAAAAGCCTGGCGAAGAATCCACCAGCCAGTTTCAATATAATCATTCTTATATGTAATATATGGATCTTTCATATCTGCAAGATAAGCCATTCTCTCGGACATATCAGTCCACATAGCGGTGTACTTAAATACAGATTGGCGACATTTCTCATTAAATTCCTTAATTCCGTATTTCTCAATATCTTGCTTGCCAGAAAATCCTAACTGCTTCTCAACTTCAATTTCAACAGGAAGGCCGTGGGTATCCCAGCCACCTTTACGCTTAACCTGGTACCCCTTCATAGTCTTGTATCTATTGATAGAATCCTTAAGTGTTCTAGCCATAACATGATGGATTCCAGGTCTACCGTTAGCAGTCGGTGGACCTTCATAGAATACAAAGCTTGGTGAACCCTCCCTTTCCTTTACACAAAGGTCAAGGAGATCAATGTCATTCCAATGCTTTACTTGGTCGTTCTGTACTTCAGCAATTGCTTTCTCCGATAATTTGTCAAACATTAATTCTCTCCTACTTTTAGATTAATAAGCCAGTCTCTGGATATGCACAATTCGACAATTTATCCAAGCAAATGGCAGATTTATATTATTTTTTTATACAATAAAAAATCGCATAAAAATACATAGTTATGATACCATATTTTGTTGATTATTACTATATTTACGGGACAAATATAACAAAGCTAAAATGCCCCCTTTCTCAAAAATAATGAGGATAATCATATAGTTTTCCCAATAATTTAAAAGTGCCGAATTAGCATATAATACTAAGTCGACACTTTAGATCAATTAATTATTTTGTTACCATTGACTTGACCTTATCTTCTTTAAGAACAGTCTCGCGAAGTCCCTTCATAAGATTATTAGTCATTGAGTTAATTAACAAAATATCACAACTGTATCCTTCTTCCGCATGATAAGGATAGTACCATGTTGGTATATCCATATCGACATTTTCAAAAAGGCTTGCTAGTTTCTTCGTCATATCGAAAATAAAAGCATAAGGAAAAAGCTTAAAGAAATAGTCTGTATCCTTCTTTGCCTGCGCTTCTACTTCAGCCTTCGAAGCTGTCTCAACAAATTCCTTTAAGCCAAGAATTTTACTCGAAAGTTCAGCGTTTTTCGGACTTAAAGACCTCATTCCAAATAGAACCAAAGGTGCAAAAATCAGATATATAGTTGTAACAGTTGCAATTACAGCATCTCCTGACCTTCCATAGAAGGCGAATCTATCCATGTAAATATATGCGGCACTAATTACTAGATAAACAAGCCCTGCTAATATTGTAAGATTCTTGTTGTGCCTATTTGGTCTTACCCTATTTTTATTGTATGTAGAAGAGAACCATGACAAAGCACTCGACATAATAGTTGCTACTATGAAGCTTACTACAAACCCAGATGATAGAAACAGCTCTGACTTATAATGAAATGCGTAGTTAAGTGTTGTTAATAGCCAAATATTTATAAAGAAAGTGCACCTTACCAGTCGATTTGCTCTTTCAGAGGCCGAAATCAATATAACATTTGAACCCATTATATCTTTAATAACAGCTTTCTTATATTTAGATAAATTATGTTTGAAACTCTCTCCGCAATATTCGAGGCTTACGACTCTTCCAATACTGTAGTCTTTTTCAAAAATAAGCTTAAACACAGCCTTCGAAGATGATTTCTCATCTTTCGGATACTTGAGCAATTCAAATTCAAACTTACATCTGTCATACTCAACAATTCGAATATAACCACTATGAGCTAAATAGATTATTGATGCCCAAATATTTGTCTCGTCAACATAATCATCATATAAGTAACCTGCCATTGATGGATTAAGGTCGCTCGGCGCATACATTATCCTTGCAATCAATGGATTTAAAGATCTTCCGTATCTTACTCTAGCACCAAAGAAAATCAGAATGCCGATGAGCATAGTTGCTATAATGAAGATTCTTATATTGTCAATACTTTTGGCATTCGCCCAAAAACCTGGAGGCAAATCAAACTTTATACTAGATTCAGTCTCAGCCGGAATGTTAGCAGCCTCTACTGAAATAACTTGATTCTTTGAATCAACAGTCCATGTACCATACTCATTGGTCAATTCGTGGTTATTCCCTATCCGTTGATCTTGATTGCCCCAGCTTGACTTGTCAAAAAGATATATATTAGCCGTAAATTTATCCACTTCTGTAGGCCATTCATTCGAAAGCAATGGGAGTTCAAGTACATCCGGTCTTTCACCAAAATAATTAACGCCAACAACAGTATAATTTATGGTAAAAGTCTTCTTGTTGCCTTCTGAAACCTTATTATAATTAATTATTAGTTCATTTGTATCATTGTCATACACATAAGAATATCCAGCTACACTTACTTTCTCAACTCTATCTTGAAGTTCATCAGGGAAATCGATTATAAATTGATCTGACTCTGCTGTAAATTTTACACTAATTGATTGCTCATAGTCGGCTGTATTATCACGATTGACATTGATTCTAACTTTATAATTGTTTGTTGTAAAATCAGTCGGAATTTCATCATTTGCAAAAGAAGGAACTATAAATGAGCAAAAAAAGAAAAGCGACGACAACATAATTACAAGCGACTTCTTGATTGCATACATTCTATTAATACCCTCCTTACAATTAATTTTGATAATTATAACATTTTTGAACCAAGAAACAAAAAGGACTATCAATATAGATAGTCCTTTCGTAAATTAAATTGATTAATTTTTTATATTCCTAGTCGTTAACAAGCTCTTTACGAGAAAGGTTAATTCTATTCTGGTTATCAATTTCTGTAACCTTAACCATTACCTTATCTCCGATGTTAAGAATATCTTCAACCTTTTCAACTCTATGATTTGCCATCTTTGAGATGTGAAGAAGACCTTCTTTGCCTGGAAGAATCTCTATGAACGCACCAAACGCCATAATTCTCTTAACTTCTCCCTCGTATGTCTCGCCTACTTCAACATCCTTAGTGATAAGCTCAATTTCCTTCTTTGCAGCATCAGCGCCTTCCTGGCTAACTGCATAGATGCAAATAAGTCCTGGATTATCTTCTGAGATGTCAATCTTTGCACCTGTTTCATCAACAATTCTGTTAATTGTCTTTCCACCAGGTCCGATTACTAGTCTAATCTTATCTGGATCAATATTCATTGATACAAATCTAGGTGCATATGGTGATAGCTCAGCTCTTGGCTCTGAAAGTTCCTCAAGCATGTTAGATAGAATATGTGCTCTTCCAATCTTTGCCTGCTCTAGGGCTTCCTTTAGAATTTCTCTTGAAAGTCCATGAACCTTAATATCCATCTGAAGAGCAGTTACTCCGTCAGGTGTACCAGTTACCTTGAAGTCCATATCTCCGAGTGCATCTTCCATTCCCTGAATATCAGAAAGAATAGCATATCTTGATGAACCGTCTTCGTTGAGTCCTTCAATAAGTCCCATTGCGATACCTGATACAGGCTTCTTAATTGGAACTCCTGCATCCATTAGAGCAAGGCATGAGCCGCAAGTAGACGCCATTGATGATGAACCATTTGATGAAAGTACCTCAGATACTACTCTAATTGCATAAGGGAACTCTTCCTCTGATGGAAGAACTGGTAGCAACGCTCTTTCTGCAAGTGCGCCATGACCAATTTCTCTTCTTCCTGGCCCTCTAGATACCTTTGCTTCACCTGTGCAATATCCTGGGAAATTATACTGGTGCATATATCTCTTTGTAGTTACATCTATGTCGATGCTGTCAAGGTTCTGAGCTTCTCCAAGAGGTGCAAGCGTAGCAACAGAAAGTGCCTGTGTCTGTCCTCTCTTGAAAAGTCCGGATCCATGCGCTCTTGGAAGAAAGCTTGTCTCTGACCAAATTTGTCTAATCTCGTTAGTCTTACGGTTATCTGGTCTGATTCCTTCATCAAGAATCATCTTTCTTACTTCTTCCTTCTTGATAGAATGAGTAACATCCGCTACTTCCTTCATTCTGCCTTCGAAGATTTCTGCAAAATGCTCCTGAGCATCCTTCTCTACAGCAGACATATTCTCTAGTCTTTCCTGCTTGTCAACTGTCTTAATAGCTTCAACCATCTTTGATGTTGAATATTCTCTTACTGCTGCGTCTACATCTTCACCAGCAACAAAAGAAACATATTCAGTCTTTTCTTTTCCAACTTCTGCTACGATTTCCTTGATAAACTTGCAAAGAAGCTTGATTTCCTCATGTGCAAACATGATTGCATCTAGCATCTGCTCTTCTGGAACCTCGTTAGCTCCTGCCTCAACCATCATGATAGCTTCTTCAGTACCACAAACTGTAAGGTTAATGTCAGAAACAAGTCTCTGCTCATAAGTTGGGTTTACGATAAATTCGCCATCAATTCTTCCAACAACAACACCTGCTGTAGGACCATCCCATGGAATATCAGAAATAGCAATTGCTACTGATGAACCAAGAAGTGCAGCAACTTCAGGTGCACAATCATGGTCAACTGACATTGCAGTTGCAGTAACTACTACATCGTTTCTATAGCCCTTTGGAAAAAGCGGTCTAAGCGGTCTGTCGATAAGTCTTGATACAAGTGTAGCCTTTTCTCCAGCTCTACCTTCTCTCTTGATATATCCGCCTGGAAGCTTTCCAACCGCATACATTTTCTCTTCATATGAGCAGCTTAGAGGGAAAAAATCAACCTCCTGCTTTGGCTCCTTAGATGCAACAGCTGTGCAGTTAACAACAGTGTCACCGTATCTAACTGTAACCTGTCCATTTGCTTGTTCGCAAACCTTGCCGATTTCGAACTGTAGAAGTCTTCCTCCTAGTGCTGTTTTAAATTCTCTGTAATCTGTGAATCTTGCCATTTTTAATTAACAACTCCTTCCTGTTAATTCAAATACTTCTTTACTCTACAATCTAAAATAAAGATTCATCTTATATACAAATAAAGCGGGTATGCTGATGCACTCCCGCTCTCATTGTCAGTTATTACTTTCTCAGTCCAAGACGTGAAATTAGACTTCTATATCTTTCAATGTCAGTGCCCTTTAGATACTTTAGAAGACTTCTTCTCTGACCTACCATCTTTAGTAGACCATTTCTTGAATGGAAATCCTTGTTATTTCTCTTAAGGTGGTCATTAAGGTCGTTGATTCTGTATGTTAGAATAGCAACCTGAACTTCTGGGGAACCTGTGTCTCCCTCCTTAACAGCGTACTCTTTGATAATGTTCTGCTTAATTTCTTTAGTTAGCATAATCGTTCTCCTCTCTTTTATTAAATTCACCCAAACTGCGTAACCGCTGGAGAAGCGCATTACTGAAGTAAGGGTACAAAACCTTTACAATATTACCATAACGACAGCATTTAGTCTAGTTATATTTTTGTTCTTTTATTTTTTTATGAAAAATCTTTGCGTCGTTGCAATCTCTCAAAACCTGTTTTTTTAATTCTTCTACCGAATTAAATGCCTTTTCTGGTCTGTGGAACTTGATTAATTCAACAGTCACTTCTTCACCATATGTATCTTTCTCAAAATCAAATACAAATGTCTCAACTGTTTTATCATGTCCCCCAACTGTTGGCTTAATTCCAATATTAGTAATCGAATTATATTTAACCCCATCAATTTGAATCCTAGAGAAATATACTCCATTTGGAGGTAGCTCTAAATAATCTGGAGCATTAAAGTTCATCGTTGGAAATCCAAGATTTCTTCCAAGCTTGTTGCCATGCTTAACTACACCTCTAATGTGGAAATATCTCCATAGGTATCTAGCTGTAGTTTCCATCTTACCTTCGCGAATAAGTCTACGAATAGCTGTTGAACTTACAACCTCTTGGTCAAACAATACCGGTTCATGAACATTGACTGATAATCCAATTCTAACTCCGTCAGATTTAAGCATCTCGACATTACCTGCAGCTCTGTCACCAAAAGTATAGTTGAATCCACAGCAAACCGTATCAACATTTAACTTAATAAGTAAAATATCTTGAATAAAATCCATTGGTTGCATTGTCATAATGTGTTTATCAAATGGAACATTAAATACATAGTCAACGCCTAATTCTTCGAGAAGTTTAAGTTTGTCTTCTTCACTGCAAAGAAGATGTACAGCGTCCTCATCAGAAGGCTCCTGGCCTTTAATGAAATTTACAGGGTGGTTTGAAAAAGTATAAACACCTGATTTAATACCTTTCTGTCTAGCCACATTGACTGCATCATTTATTATAGTTCTATGTCCCATATGGATTCCATCAAATGTCCCTAAGGCTACAACTAATTTATCTGTTATTTTAATATTGTCTAACGAGTTATATACTTTCATTCTTAATCTATTGTCCTAAACTCTGATAATTGTTCTATAATTATATATTCAGCTTACTTAAAAACCTTTTCTGGAACTAATACTCCATTTTCATCTATAGAAGCTACACCAAGAAATACATCATTGCAATACACTCGGTAATAATTCTCTTTATTAACAATAATACTATATCCGTCATTATATGAGCCATTTCCGTTCATAAAGTACTTCAAACGCAATTCCTTTAATTCAACTATTCCAAGTGTAACAAGTGTTTCATCAATAGGTCTTATCATGGCGCAAATAGCTTCATCATCTGCTTCTACCAAATCTTGTAGCGACACAGATTCACTAATATCAAAGCACCCATTTGATGTCCGGACAAGATCCGTCATGCAGCCTCCACAGCCAAGATCCTTTCCAATATCGTCACATATTGTTCTAATATATGTACCTTTAGAACATTCAACATCAAATTCAATTATTCCTTTAGAAATATCGAGATATGTAATGCCTATTTGCTTAATGAATATTTCTCTTGCTTTTAGAGTGAACTCCTTACCTTCTCTGGCAAGCTCATAAGCTTTCTTTCCATTAATTTTAAGAGCTGAATAGCGTGGCGGTGTCTGAGAGACTTGGCCTATATACTTACCAAAAGCTCCCTCTATTGAATCTTTTGTAACACTCTTAAAGCTTTCTTTATTAAGGACTTCTCCGGTTATATCAAGTGTATCTGTCTGTATTCCAAGCTGCATGCTAGCATGATATGTCTTAAAATCATTATCATAGTACTCAATCATTCTAGTAGCATTTCCAACGCATACAGGAAGAACCCCTGTCGCCATTGGATCAAGGGTACCAGTATGTCCAACTTTCTTGATACAAAGTCTTCTTCTTATTTTAGCTACAACATCATGCGATGTCATTCCCTTAGGTTTATTTATATTAATTACTCCGTTTAGATTCATTATATAACCTCAGCAATAGCATCTATTATTAATTGCCCTACTTCTTTGGTTGTATATTGCTTTGAATCAAAGCTGCATCCTGCCGCAGCAATATGTCCGCCTCCACCGAAACTCTCACAAATGGAAGCAACATTAAACGATGAATTCGATCTTAGCGATGCTTTTATTTTGTCACTCTCTTCTTTAATCAATATACTGATTTCTACCCCATTGATAGAAGCAATTCTGTTTATAAGGAAATTAATATCTTGAGGTTTTACACCATGTGACTCTCTTTGTTCTTCTGAAACAACGCCAATTCCAACAATTCCATCAAAATAAAAATCTAAATTTAAGAGAACTTCACTCTCAAGTCTTATTAGACCTTTCTTTTTTCTGTCATATAGCAATACACTTATCGGCTTACTCTTAAAATCCTGAACATCATATAATTCAGTTACAATTCTGTGAGTCCTTCCTGTTGTATTGGCATGTTGGAAATTACCTGTATCAGTTGTAATTCCAGTCCAAATATACTTAGCGATATCAAGTGTAATGTCACAGCCAAGCTCTTTAATGAGCAAATATACAACCTCTGCTGTAGCAGCGCTATCTGGTTCGCAATAATAATAATCATATGGTATATCGGACTTAGGAGAAATATGATGATCAATGCACCCAAGTATTGATGCTTTTTCAAAAGAATTAAATCTTACATCTCCAATTCTGTCCCTACCTTCGCAATCAATCATAATTGAGAAATCATTTTTCTTAATCTCACTGCTTTCTGTTACTACATACTCCGGCCCGATGAAATCTAGATTATCAGCAATTTCTTGATTGTAATAGATTACACATTCTTTGCCAAGGCTCCTAAGCGCACAACAAAGAGCCGCTGAGGATCCAAGTGAATCCCCATCAGCTCCAACGTGTGGATATAATACTATGTTGTCAGCATTCTTCAATGCTCTAGCAAATTCTTTTAGTGTTATCATCAATTCCTCTTATTTCATGATTTCATCTAGAATGGTATCAATATGTCTACCATAATCCATAGAAAGATCAATCTTAAAGCTCAACTCTGGTGTATGTCTGAGTTTGATATCATTTGAAACCTGTTTTCTAAGTAAACCTTTTGCTTTGTCAAATCCAGCAAGTACTTCTGTGCATACTTGATCTTTATCTTCACCATCAAGTATTAATGGAGTAACAAATACAGTTGCATAACTTCCATCGCTTGATACATTTACTTCAGAAATTGTAATAATTCTATTTGCCAGTCTTGGGTCTTTTACCCCATTAATTAGAAGTGAGCTAATACTTTTCTTAATTTCTTCGCTCATTCTTCCTTGTCTATGTCTAGCCATATGTTTACCTTTCTACCTCAACCATAGTGAAGCATTCGATAACATCGCCAGGTTTGAGATCATTGTATTTCTCAATACCAAGACCACACTCATAGCCCGCAGCAACTTCCTTAGCATCATCCTTAAATCTCTTAAGTGATGATATTAAGCCTTCATGAACTACAATACCATCTCTTACAAGTCTAATCTGAGCATTTCTTTGCATCTTTCCTTCAGTAACATATGTACCTGCAACAACCCCAATGTTTGGAACCTTGAAGAGATCTCTTACTTCTGCCTTACCAAGAACGACTTCCTTAAATTCAGGATCAAGCATTCCCTTCATAGCATCCTGAATATCATCAATGATATTATAGATAACTCTATATAGTCTTATCTCTACTTCAGCATCATTTGCTTGGTTCATTACTGCGGTTGTTGGTCTAACATTAAATCCGATAATAATCGCATTAGAGGTCTCTGCAAGTGTTACATCAGACTCGTTTACAGTACCTACGCCTGAGTGAATTACGCGAATCTTAACTTCAGGAGTATCAAGCTTCTCAAGTGACTGAATAATTGCGCCTACAGAACCTTGAACATCGCCCTTTACAATAAGGTTAAGTTCCTTAAACTCGCCTTCTTGAATTTCTGAGAATAACTTCTCAAGAGTTCTACTTGCATTCTTTGCAAGTACATCCTCTCTTAACTTTTCAAGTCTATTTGAAGCAATTTCTCTAGCAACCTTATCATCTTTTATAACATTGAATGTGTCTCCAGACATTGGAACATCTGAGAGTCCAAGAATCTCGACAGCTGTAGCAGGTGTAGCCTTGCGGATAACATCGCCTTTATAATTTGTCATAACTCTGATTTTGCCAGAACATGTACCAGCTACAACGCTCTGTCCTGTTTTTAGAGTACCATTAGTAACGAGCAAGGTTGCAATAGGGCCCTTTGCCTTATCTAGTCTAGCTTCAATAACAGTACCTGAAGCAAGTCTATTAGGATTTGCCTTTAGCTCTAGAACTTCTGCCTGAAGAAGAATCATCTCTAGAAGGTCTGTAATTCCAGTGCCCTTCTTTGCAGATACCGGTACAGAGATTACATCTCCACCCCAATCCTCAACAAGAACTCCATGCTCACTAAGATCCTTCTTTACCTTGTCTAAATTTGCGCCTGGCTTATCAATCTTATTAATTGCTACAATAATTGGAACTCCAGCTGCCTTGGCATGACTGATTGACTCAATAGTCTGAGGCTTTACAGAATCGTCGGCTGCAACTACAAGAACTGCGATATCAGTGATTTGAGCACCTCTAGCTCTCATTGTAGTAAATGCTTCGTGACCTGGTGTGTCCAAAAATACAATTTTCTTGCCATTAATAGTAACTTCTGATGCACCAATGTGCTGAGTAATTCCACCTGACTCGCCAGCTGTTACATTTGTTGTTCTAATTGCATCAAGTAGCGAAGTTTTACCATGGTCAACGTGACCCATAACAGTAATAATTGGTGGTCTAGGAAGAAGTTCTTTCTCGTTGTCCTCACGAGTATCGATTCCTTCTTCAACAACCTCTTCTTCTTCCTCAGTAACAACGATATTGATACCAAGGTCTAAGCCGAGCATCTCAACAGTATCCTTATCAAGAATCTGGTTAAGAGTTACCATAACTCCGTTCTTCATCATTGTCATAATAATCATGCTTGATGAAATCTCTGCTTGCTCTGAAAGTCCGGCAACAGTAATTGGAACCTTTACTGCAATTGTACCTTCTGGTAGAAGTTCCTCAATTGGCTGTTCAACTTCTTCCTTTGGCTTGTTCTTGTGCTTACCACGAACATGCTTCTCTAGAGAACGGGCTTCGAAACCACGACGAGGAGCATTCTTTCCAGGGCCATCATTATATCTACTCTGATTCTCTTTGTTCTTATCGTTGTTTTCAAAGATTTTCTTTCTCTTGCCTTTTGTCTTTGTATCAACAGGAGCTGAATCAGAACCACCGCTCTTCTGTGAAGGCTTTGAATGTGGCTTATGATTATCATCTCTTGGCTTATCCTTTGAAAAAGATGCTCTATCCTTGTTAGGTCTATCGCCCTGTCTCTTATTATCGTTTCTGTTGTCTGACTTTCCACCATTACGGCTATTATTCTTATCGCCACGGTCGTTTCTATCCCTTGAGCCTCTACGTTCCTTGTTATCAGTCTTATCTGACTTATCCTCATTTCTAACTTTACGAACAGGCTTTGCTTTTGGTTCTTCCTTAATATCATTTACATCAATAATTTTCTTGAAACGCATAGGTCTATTTGGCGCGTTAACATAAGGCTCCTTAGAACCAGTTTTTGATGATTTTTCCTTGTTGTCAGCTTTCTTCTTATCTTCGCTGTCAGCCTTATCGGCCTTCTTCTCTGCCTTTTCAACCTTGTCTGCTTTATCAGTTTTCCTAGCGGCAGCAGACTCTTTCTCTTTAGTCTCAGCCTTTGAATCAGTTTTTCCAGCCTTATCTGAAGACTTGTTCTCAGTCTTTTCAATCTTAACTTCTTTGTCTGTCTTCTCTTTCTTCTCTGCTTTTTCTGTGTCAACAGGCTTATCTGAAGAAATCTCTGCTGTTTTAGCATCTTCTTTTGAATTATCTTCTGATACTTCTTTTGATTCAGCCTTTGAATCCTTCTCAGCGTCCTCATTGTTATCTGCAGGCTTAGCTGCATGTGTCTTGCCAATAATTGGCACAGCCTTAATCTTAGGTCTGTTAGAGCCTGAGTTGGAGTTGAAATCACCCTTCATCATTCTGACAGTACTCTCAAGTCTCTCAGCGTCAGACGATTCAACTGATCCTCTAGCACTACTAAGCTCTATCCCAAGTTTAATTGCATATTTCTTCAATTCCTGAAAAGAAATGTCAAGACTCTTTGTAATATCACTTATCTTCTTTGACATTCGTTACCTCCTACAAGTTCTGTGATTAAATCACTATGTAATTCATCAAGCATCTTTAAGTCTAGTTGACATTTACATGCTCGATTAAATGCTTTCTTCTTAAAAGCCAATGAAATGCACTCTTCGCATTTACACAGATAAAACCCTCTTCCGTCATTCTTGCAATCTCTATCAATAATAATCCTATTATCTATTAGAGTCATTCGTATCAACGAATCTTGTGAGAATGATTTGTTACAACCGAGGCATCTGCGCATAGGCCTTGTATCTTTGTTCACTCTACTTTCCATTTCGAAACTACTCTGATACTGTCTCTTCTACTTCAGTCTCATCTTGAAGATCTACTGTTACTTCTTCGTCTTCTGGATCTTCATATTCATCAAAGGCAAATCCGCTACTTTCAAGCTGTGAGTTACTCTTAATATCTATCTTCCAACCACTTACTCTAGCAGCAAGTCTTACATTCTGACCTTCCTTACCAATCGCAAGAGATAACTGCTGTTCAGGAACTACTGCTGTGGCCATTTTCTCATCCTCATTAATGTATACGCCTTCAACAATTGCAGGTCTAAGTACATTACTAATAAATACAGCTGGATCTTCGTCCCATACAATAATATCAATCTTCTCGCCATTGAGTTCATCACTTATGTTCTGAACTCTAGATCCTCTATTTCCCACACAAGCTCCAACAGGGTCAACATTCTCATCTGTTGAATATACGGCAATCTTTGTTCTTGAGCCTGCTTCTCTTGCAACTCCTTTGATTTCAACAGTTCCATCTGATATCTCTGGAATCTCAAGTTCAAACAGTCCTCTTACAAGTCCCGGATGTGATCTTGAGAGAATTACCTGTGGCCCTTTGTTTTCCTTCTTTACATCCATTACATAGACTTTAATTCTATCGCCAATCTTATAGTGCTCAGTTGTTACCTGCTCAGCTGCTGGGATTATACCTTCTGTATTACCAAAGGATACAAGTAGAGTTCCATTATTGATTCTTTCAACTTTTCCAGAAATAATCTCACCCTTCTTATCAACGTACTCGTTGAACGAGTTTGTTCTCTCAGCCTCTCTAATCTTCTGCACAACAATCTGCTTTGCACCTTGGGCAGCAATTCTGCCAAAATCCTTAGGATCTATTTGATATTCGATGTTGTCGCCTATCTCATATTCTTCATTGTACGACTTTGCTTCCTCTAAGGATACCTCTGTCATATCATCAAATACTTCTTCAACAACTTCCTTACCCATAAGAACAATTACTTCGCCAGTTTCTCTGTCAACTATTACTCTGACATTTGAAGGTCCGTAATTCTTCTTATATGCATTTTCTACAGCTTCTTCAATTGCTGTAATTATTTCTTCCTTAGAGACATTTTTCTCTCTTTCAATATCTGATAGCGCGTCTAGAAATTCCTTATTCATATTTCCTCCTAAAATACTACTGATAAATTAATCTTAGAAATCTTATTCTCTGGTAGCTCTAGTTGACTTCCATCTTCAAGTTCAACTGTAACTACATCATTCTCTTTTCCTACAAGCTTTCCTTCATAATTCTTGTTACCATTAATTTGTTCATAAAGCTTAACTTCAACAAGACTTCCTTTAAATCTTCTGTAATCTGAGTCCTTAATTAGTTCTCTATCTAAACCTGGCGAAGATACCTCTAGAACATATTTCTGATCAATGAAGTCGTCCTCATCAAGCTTCGCATTTATGAACCTTGTAACTTCTTCACACTCATCTATTCCAACATATTCTGCGTCAGCACCTTCAGGTTTATCTAAGAAAACCTTCAACTTCCATTCTGGTCCCTCTTTCTTAAATTGAATAAGATAGGTCTCAAGTTGCTTATCTTCTAAAAATTCATCCAAAAGGTTCTGAATTCTTGAGCATACTTCGTTTTTTGCCATGCTTCCTCCATATATTTCTCATAATATAACTGAAAGAGTGGACTTTTGCCCACTCTTCCGCGATATAACTTACTAATTCTTTAATTATAATACTCTATTAGCCTTTAAAAATCAAGCTTTTTGTTTCTTAAGGCACCTCATTGAATTCAGAATACATATTACAGCTACACCTACATCCGCAAAAACTGCTGCCCACATTCCAGCAATACCCAAAGCTCCTAATATAAGGAATAACACTTTTATACCAATTGCAAATACAATATTCATTTTCGAAATACGCATTATTTTATGAGCAATTTTTAAGGCAATCGGAATTTTGCTTAACTGATCATCCATAATTACCACATCTGCAGCTTCAATAGCAGCATCAGAACCAAGTGATCCCATTGCAATACCAACATCTGCTCTAGATAACACCGGCGCATCATTAATTCCATCTCCAACGAATGCAACCTTCTCTTTAGGGTTTCTTATATGTGTATCCTCAAGAATCTCTTCAAACACAGTTACTTTATCTTGTGGCAACAGGCTGAATCTAAAATCCTTAATTCCAAGTTCACTCGCAACCCTTGCTGCACTTTGCTCGTTGTCGCCTGTTAGCATTACAATATTCTTTAAACCAGCATCATATAGCTCTTCTATAGATTCAGCTGCTTCATTTTTTATGTGGTCACTTACTTCTATACTTCCGACAAAATCATTATCATATGCAACATAGACGCAAGTTCCGTTGGTTTCTACACCATGTGTCTCTATGCTATTTTCTTCTAGAAGTGCAACATTTCCAGCAAGTGCTTTCTTACCATTAATGATTGCAGTAATTCCCTTTCCTGGAACATTAACTACATCAAGAGCCTCATATTTCTCACCTTCAAAGGATGAGCATATCGATACAGCTATTGGATGAGTTGACAATGCTTCAATGGAAGCTGCAATTTTGAGCAACTCTTCTTTGGAATATTTGCTAGAAGAATTAATACTTGAAATTTTGAAAGTTCCCTCTGTCAAAGTACCAGTTTTATCTGAAACAAGAGTACTCATTTGGCCTAATATTTCAAGATAGTTCGAGCCTTTTATCAAAATACCTTCACGTGATGCCGCCCCTATTCCGCAGAAAAAACTTAAAGGAATAGATATTACGAGTGCACATGGGCAACTAATTACAAGAAACGTACATGCTCTTAGTATCCATGTAGATATTTCTCCAGTGAAAAATGGAGGAATAACGGCTAGAAGAAGCGCTCCGCCAACTACAATCGGCGTATAATATTTCGCGAATCTAGTAATGAAAGCTTCGGTCTTGGATTTTCTAGAAGATGCATTCTCAACCATCTCCAAAATAACGGCAACTGTTGAATCATCATATACTTTGTCGGCAACAATTATAATTGGACTGTCACCATTGATGCATCCTGAAAATACCTCATCACCCTTGTTCACATCTCGTGGCATTGACTCTCCAGTTAATGCTGAAGTATTAATTAAACCACTACCTTCAATAACTGTTCCGTCTATAGGGAACTTCTCACCAGGTTTAACGAGAAGAATGTCTCCTATCTTTACATCTTCAGGATCGACCACTGCTATGCTTCCATCCTCAGATACAACATTTGCATATTCAGGAGCAATGTTCAAAAGAGCCTGAATAGAATTTCTTGATTTTCCAACAGCATAATCTTGGAAAAACTCTCCTACCTGATAGAATAGAATTACTGCAACACCTTCGCTGTATTGACCGGTTGCAAAAGCTCCAACAGTAGCAATAGTCATAAGGAATTTCTCATCAAGCATTTGCAAATTAATTATTCCTCTTATAGAATCTTTTACTACATCTCCTCCACCAACAAGGTATGGGACCAAGTATAAGACAAACATTATCTTATTATCTAGATTGAAGTAATTCGTATGCTCAATTATCATAAGTGCAAAGAATAGGACTAAAGACACACAAATTCGATAGAATGTAAATTTCTGTTTTTTATCTAACCTTTTAGTCATATATTTACCTCCTGGATATAATAATTATCTTAAAATATTGCAATCAGCTTCAACCTTGTGAATTCTCTTTTGTGCTTCATCAAGAATATTTTCAAAATTCTCTTCATCCGCATCAATAATTAGCTTTAGTGTTAAAAAACTAATTGTTGCAGCATTAACACCCTCTATCTTATTAATTGAGTCTTCCATTTTCTGTGCACAATTTGCACAATCAAGATTTTCTAGTTTAAATTTCTTTTTCATTTTATCCCTCTAATTTCTTATTATATTATCGTTAGCTTCAATTATTCTTCAATATGCTCTTTACCCATTGCAATAATGGTCTTGACATGATCATCTGCCAATGAATAAATTATCGCCTTGCCTTCTCTTCTATATCTGATAAGCTTAGCGGCTTTCAGAAGTTTCAATTGGTGTGAAACAGCTGATTGATTCATTTCAATATCTTCGCAAATCTTTCCAACGGATTTCTCACCATCAGATAAATCATATAGAATCTTTATCCTAGTTGAGTCACCGAACATTTTGAACAAATCAGCGAGTTCAATTAGTTCTTCCTCATCTACATCTTTAATTAATCTATCTGTACTCATTTCATTATTACTCAACGCTGCACCTCCTATTCACTTGAACATATGAATATATTATCATATGTTCATTATAAAAGAAAGCCTTTGATTAAAATTATTTTAAACAATCTCATATAAAGCAAAAACTTCAAAAGAATAAGTAAATAGGTTAAAATATATTTATGGGAAAAAATCTAACAATAGGAAAACTAAATATTGGTCAGTCCTCACCTACTGCCATTGCTTTGAGTATTGCAAAGAAAACAAAGAATGAAATTCTTGAAGAAGCAATGAAGATAGTATCCAGCAAGCCAGATATTGTTGAATGGCGGGCAGATTATTATGAATATTGTAATGATTATAACAAGGACAAATCTCTTTTAATTGAATTAAAAGAAATACTAAATGAAGTTCCAATAATCATTACAATTAGAACGACTGATGAAGGCGGTCTTTATTCGAATGGTGTTAACGATTATTCCAAACTTCTCGTGGAAATAAGCAGGATGAATATTGCTGATTCAATTGATGTGGAATTTAACATGGCAGATAATTATGATAATGCTTTAGTTAAAGAACTACGCAAGTCCCCTAGTAAGATTATTCTGTCCTATCATAATTTTAATGAAACACTCAGCGAGTCAGCTATTAAAAAAATTCTTATGGACATGCAAAATTTAGGGGCGGATGCAGCAAAAATTGCAATGATGCCCATTTCTAGTAAAGATGTAGACATTCTGCGGCAAGCGCTTGCAAGTGTTGTTTTGCATATACCTTCCATTGTCATTTCTATGGGCGACATCGGCAAAACCAGTCGATATAGATGCAAAGATTTCAAATCATGCATTTCATTTGCAACTTATGATAAGCCTATAGCTCCTGGACAAATTCAAATAGACGAATTGCGTTTATTAATGCAAGAAT
>JAAZHB010000152.1 GCA_012510935.1 Clostridiales bacterium | reverse complement strand
TGCAACAGGTTTCAAGACTATGTTTACAGTATGTGCAGCAGCTATGGTAGTAAACTGCATCTGGTGGATCTTCGGAAAGAGATTCCTCGGAGACGCTGGAAAGAAGCCATTCCTTGTAGATAACAGAGTTGAGGATGTTGATGCTGCTGATGTAGCTGCAGACAAGGCTCCACTAACACACCTAGAGAAGAACAGAGTAGTAGCTATTCTTATTCTTACAGTTCTTTCAGGTCTATTTTGGCTATTCTGGTACCTAGTTTACATGCCAGTTTACTATGAATTTGGTCCTGCTGGACAAGGTGGTATGGGATGGGCTAACTGGAATCTTGGAGCTAACTTCGAGATGCCAACAGCTTGGTTCGATTCACTTAATGGTCTGCTCTGTATTTTCCTTGCACCTACATTTGCTGCTATCTGGAACAAGATGGCACAGTCAAAGAGAGGAGACCTTTCAATCCTAACTAAGACAGGACTTGGACTACTTCTTCTCGGTGGAACACTTGTATGCATGGTAGTTGGAGCTATTATGTACAAGAATGGTACACAGGTTGGTATTTGGCTAATCATCCTAACAGGTGTATGTATGTCAGTTGGAGAGATTCTCTTCTCACCACTTGGCAACTCATTCATCAGTGAGTATGCTCCTAAGAAGCTTCTTGGAACACTTCTTGGTGCATGGCCGCTTGTTATATTCTTCTCAGGTCTAGCTTATGGTCCTCTATACAACTGGATGGCACTAAGCTTCATCCCAAGATTTGCAGGAGCAGCTATACTTGTAATCGTATCAGGTCTTCTACTTGTTGCATTTACAAAGAAGTTCGAGGCTATGATTGCTGGAGACGAGAAATAATTAAAAACGGTATTTAAATGCCTATAACAATAGACTGTTGCCTATTAAGGCAGCAGTTTATTGCTAGGTACAATAAGAAAGGAAGTAGGTATCATGAATAATGGTAGAGTAGAACGCATCCTTGCAAAAATGAGAGAGCAGGAGATGCCTCAGATGATCATTTCAGACCCTGTTGCAATTTATTATCTAACAGGTCACTGGATTCTTCCAGGCGAGAGAATGCTTGCACTTATTCTAAATGTTAACGGTAACCATCATATGATGATTAATAAGCTATTCCCACAACAGGGAAATCTTGGCGTAGATATCACATATTATGATGACATTGAGGAACCTGTATCAATCATGACACAGTTCCTTGAAGCTGATAAGACTATCGGAATTGATAAGACATGGCCTTCACACTTCCTAATCAAGCTTCAGGAACTTGGCTGTGGAACTAAGTTTGTAAATGGTTCACCTATAGTTGACCTAGTTCGTCAGATTAAGGACGAAGAGGAAAAGGAGAAGCTGAGAATTTCATCAAAGATTAATGATGATGTTATGGATGAGCTTATTCCATATGTAGTTAAAGGTCTTACTGAGAAAGAACTTGATGCTGTTGTTAGAGAGTTATATGCTAAGCACGGTTGCGAGGGAGTTTCTTTCGATCCAATCACTGCATATAACAAGAATGCCGCTGACCCTCATCATGTTACAGATGATTCAAAGGGCAAGAGGGGCGATTGTGTAATTCTTGATATCGGTGGATTTAAGGATTACTATGCTTCAGATATGACAAGAACAGTATTCCTTGGTGAAGTAAGTGAAAGAGCAAAAGAAGTTTACGAGGTTTGTAAGGAAGCACAGCTTCGTGGTATTGCAGCTGCAAAGCCAGGCAACAAGATGAAAGATGTTGATCTTGCTTGCCGTGATTACATCACTGAGAAGGGCTTTGGCGAGTACTTCACTCATAGAACTGGACATTCTTGTGGTCTTGAGGATCATGAGTGGGGCGATGTTTCTTCAGTAAATGAAGCAATCATTCAGCCAGGTCAGTGCTTCTCAATTGAGCCAGGCATTTATCTCTATGACGAAGGTATCGGCGTTAGAATTGAAGACCTTGTTCTTGTAACAGAAGATGGATGTGAAGTTCTTAATAAGTACACAAAGGATCTATTCGTTGTTCCTTATGAGGACTAATTAAAGCATTTGATTGAATTTGCTAAGAGCCTCAGCAGTCATTTCGACGCTGGGGCTCTTTGTCTATTTTAAACAACACTGAGACTTTGAAGGGTGGCTATTGTGAAAAAACAAATG
>JAAZHB010000151.1 GCA_012510935.1 Clostridiales bacterium | reverse complement strand
CCCCCAACCTGCTGATTACAAATCAGCTGCTCTACCGTTGAGCCACATCAGCATCTTGGTCGAGGGAGATGGATTCGAACCATCGAAAGCAGTGCTAACGGATTTACAGTCCGCCCCCTTTGGCCACTCGGGAATCCCTCGACATTATTAAAAAAATTGGCGACCGGGAACGGGCTCGAACCGTCGACCTCCAGCGTGACAGGCTGGCATTCTAACCAACTGAACTACCCGGCCAAATATTTAATGTGGTGGGCGCAATAGGGCTCGAACCTATGACCCCCTGCTTGTAAGGCAGATGCTCTCCCAGCTGAGCTATGCGCCCACATTACAGTCTCTAATGAGCAGTTTTAATGCCTCTCATTTGCGACCGCTTGATTATAATAACATAGCGACCCCGTTCGGTCAACTAAATTTTTAACTTTTTTTTATTTTTTTCAATGCTAACGAATTCCGCTGTACCGCTAGTTAAATTCATCATCATTGAAGCAATCTCCTCAGAATCTTCATCGAGACACTCTAAAGATACACTCACCTTGTCAGTATATACAATCTCTACAATATCGAAATTACTATCCTTCGTCATGTTCTGAAGCTTGGGTAGAAACGTGTAGTCCATATTGTAATACATTATTGCACTATTTACAACACCACAAATATCTGCCGCTTCAATTCCTGCTTTTGCAAGAGAGGTATAAGCTCGCGATAGTCCCCCTGTCCCGAGCTTAACACCGCCAAAATATCTTGTCACAACCAAAGCCAAATTCGTGAGTCCTTCCTCCACAAGAACCTTTAACATCGGCAGCCCTGAAGTTCCGCTTGGTTCTCCGTCATCACTCGCCCATTGATATTCTTGTTTTGGCCCACAAATTATTACCGGCACATTATGTGTTGCATCTTTATATTCAGTTTTTATTCTAGATATAAAAGTCTGACCCTCTTCGTATTTCTCAATTGGCATTACATGAGCTATAAAACGAGATTTCTCGATTACGATTTCGGCTTCCCCATATCTCATAACTGACTTATATAATATCATTAGTCTCTATAATATATATTTATCTACATCAACTTGCTTCATTGTCTCAGCGAACTGTTTTTTTACCATTTCGGCGTCAAAAACAACTTCATTCACATCTGGATCTGGTAAGTTAAACGAAATCTCTTCAAGAAGGCTTTCAAGAATCGTATAAAGTCTTCTTGCTCCAATATCTTCCGTCTCTGCATTCATTAAATATGCCAGTTCAGCAATTTCATCTATTGCATCTTCTGTAAAACTTAATTCAACACCTTCAGTTCCAAGAAGAGCTTTCTCCTGCTTTATTATTGCGTTTTCAGGAACAGTAAGAATATTCTTAAAATCTTCTACATCAAGGCTTTTCAATGAAACTTGAATTGGGAATCTACCTTGAAGTTCTGGAATTAGATCTGAAGGTTTTGATACATGAAAAGCTCCTGCGCCAATGAACAGCATATGATCTGTCTTCACTGGTCCATATTTCGTATTTACAACACTTCCTTCTACGATTGGAAGAATATCCCTTTGAACTCCGTCTCTTGATACATCAGCACTTGATCTGTTTGAGCTGCCTGATGCTATCTTATCAATCTCATCGATAAATACTATTCCACTTTGCTCCGCGCTTTCAAGGGCAGAATCGATTACCTGGTCCATATCGATTAGGTTATTTGCCTCTTGTTCAATAAGAATCTTGCGAGCTTCTTTCACCGTACACTTCTTGTGCTTAGTCTTCTTTGGCATCATGTTGTCAAAAATATTGCCAATAGCAACTGACATGCCTTCATTTTGCATGTCTAGAGCATTCATTTTTGGTGAATCATCAACCTCAATCTCAACAAGCTGGTCTTCAAGCAATCCTTCTTTTAGCTGATTTCTTACTTGCTCTCTTGTCAATTTAATTTCTTGATATTCTTGACTTGCTTCAGCTTCTTGTTGTTGCTTCTCTTCATACTCTTC
Organism: Clostridiales bacterium; assembly: GCA_012510935.1. Next base: position 5,935 of record JAAZHB010000151.1, on the reverse strand, counting down.
CTTTTGAGTCTTGTATGGAGCCTTGCCAAAAATATTTCCGAGCACATTCTGGTCCGCGCGGTTCTTCTTCAATCCTGGTACTAACGCCTCAACGAGTTTGTTCTCGGCAAGCTCTTCAGCGACATCATACTTCTCTGACATGGACTTCTGCTTAACTAATCTTACAGATGCTTCAACAAGGTCTCTAATCATTGAATCTACATCTCTACCAACATATCCAACTTCCGTAAATTTAGTTGCCTCAACTTTAACAAAAGGCGCATCCATAATTTTGGCTAATCTACGCGCAATCTCTGTCTTTCCAACTCCAGTTGGTCCTGCCATAAGAATATTCTTTGGAGTGATTTCTTCCTTCATCTTATCATCTAGCAAGGACCTTCTATGTCTATTTCTCAAAGCAATAGCGACTGACTTCTTTGCTTCATCTTGGCCGATAATATATTTGTCAAGTTCCTCAACAATCTGCTTCGGCGTCATCTTCTTTAGTTCTGACATTACAGCATTGCCTCCTATAATTTCTCAACTGAAATATTATTATTTGTATATACGCAAATATTTGATGCAATTTCAAGGGATTTTCTTACAATTGATTCTGCATCAAGATCTGTATTATCATAAAGCGCTAGCGCTGCGGAATATGCGTAGTTTCCGCCCGAACCGATTGATATAACTCTTTTATCTGGAACGATTACCTCTCCATTTCCAGATATTACAAGCATATCCTCTTGGTCAACAACAATCATTAGAGCCTCTAGGCTTCTTGAAGCCTGATCCTGTCTCCAAAATTGTGCAAGATCAACGGCCGCTCTTTTTAAATTACCTGAATGTTCCTCAAGCTTACTTTCAAACTTGTCTGTCAATGCAAAAGCATCTGAAACAGAGCCTGCAAATCCAGTTAATACTTTATCATTGTAAATTTTCTTAACTTTCTTGGCCCCGTTCTTCATTATTGTTGTCTCACCCATAGTAACCTGTCCATCTCCACCGATACAGATATCTCCATTAGGTCTTTTAACTGCACAAATTGTTGTAGCATGGAATTGAATCATTTCTTTATTTCTCCTTATAATCACACTCTGAGTTTGAGCACTTTTTTGTCTTGTTCTTTCCCTTTGTCTCTACTATCATAGAGCCACATTTAGGGCAAGTCTCACCCGTTGGCTTATCCCAAAATGACATATCGCATTCTGGATAACCACTGCAACCATAGAAAATTCTTCCAGTCTTTCTAGACTTTCTCTCGATAATATCCTTCCCGCATTTTGGGCACTTAACGCCAGTAGATTTAACAATCGGCTTAGTGTTCTGGCATTCAGGATATCCGGTACATGCAAGGAATCTTCCAAAACGACCTTCTTTATATGCCATAGGTTTACCGCATTTCTCGCAAACCTCATCGCTTAAAACAACTTCTCTCTCAAGTTTTGCAACCTCTTCGTCCGCAATCTTTAAATCCTTCGAGAAGTCTTTGTAGAAATCCGAAATAACATTTTTCCATTCAACCTCTTTAAGTTCAATCTTATCAAGGTTATCTTCCATATCGCTGGTAAAGCTTACATCTACAATATTCTTAAAGTATTCCGCAAGTATTCCAATAACCTCAAAACCTAGTTTGGTAGGTACAAGGCTTTTCTTCTCTCTCTTAACATAACGCCTTGTTGTAAGTGTCGAAATGATTGTGGCATAAGTACTTGGTCGACCAATATTCTTATCTTCCATCTCCTTTACAAGAGATGCTTCAGTATATCTTGCAGGTGGCTGAGTGAACTTCTGCTCCTTGATAAGCTTATCAAGTCCTAGCTCTTGTCCTACCTCAAGTTCAGGTACCACTGCTCCCTTTTCAGATGTTACTGGGTAAACTCTTCTCCATCCGTCAAAAATTAATCTTGATCCAGTTGACTTAAACTCATATTTACCATTCTCTATCAAAACTGTATTAGTTGCATATGACGATGTAGCCATTTGTGAAGCAACAAATCTTCTCCAAATTAAATCATATAGCTTAAACTGATCAGGTGTAAGGGAATCCTTAATTGACAAAGGATCTAGTGTTACATCTGATGGTCTAATAGCTTCGTGAGCATCTTGCATTGCTTTCTTCTTATTTGAATAGAAGTTGTTCCCAGCATATTTCTCGCCATAATTATCTTTGATATAAGAAAGTGCTGAAGCCTTAGCTTGGTCAGATACTCTTACAGAATCAGTTCTCAAATAAGTGATAAGACCTCTTGCTCCCATACCCTTAATTGTAACGCCCTCGTAGAGTTGCTGCGCAACTTGCATAGTTTTCCTTGTCTGAAATCCTATCTTGTTTGCAGCATCCTGTTGCATACTACTAGTTGTAAAAGGTGCGTATGGCTTGAACTTCTTATCGCCCGACTTTACATCAGCAACAACATATTTCCCATCTGCTAGTTCTGTCTCTATCTTATTCGCTGCATCTTCGTTAGGAACATGCGCCTTCTTGCCAGATATCTTGGAAAGTGGTGCTGTAAATTCTTTACCGAAATCAGCAGTAATTGACCAAAATTCTTCAGGCACAAAATCATTTATTTCATTCTCTCTGTCACAAATAATCTTAAGCGCAGCTGATTGAACACGACCAGCAGATAATCCCCTTTGAACCTTCTTCCAAAGAAGCGGAGAAATCTGGTAGCCTACAATTCTATCTAGAACTCTTCTGGCCTGCTGCGAATCAACTAGTCCTTCTTCAATAGGATTTACATCCTTAATAGCCGCTTTGACAGCTTCCTTATTTATTTCGTTAAATTTCACACGACAAGGCTCTTCGGGCTCAATATCCAGAAGATGCGCAATGTGCCAAGAAATAGCTTCTCCTTCGCGGTCCGGGTCGGTTGCAAGAAGAACTCTATTTGCAGCAGCTGCTTCTTTCTTCAGCTCCTTGATAGTATCTCCTTTCCCACGAATATTTATATATTCTGGTTCAAAATTATTGTCAATATCTACACCCAGTCTACTTTTAGGTAAATCCCTTACATGTCCCACTGATGCAATTACATGATACTTAGACCCAAGATACTTGCTAATAACCTTCGCCTTTGATGGTGACTCAACAATTAAGAGAGTCTTCCCAGCACTTGCTACAGTTCTTCTCTTCCTTGTCTTTGTAGCGCTTGGTGTTTTCTTAGTTGTCTTCTTCGTTGTAGCTGAGCTTGTTGCCATATTTCACTCTTCCTTATAAATAATTTCTACTATATATTATGGTAAAAAAAACATTGCTTTTTTTAAATGCTATCATAAATAAGAAGTATATATTCCAATTTATCATTTTGCAATAAAAATTTTACCAGCATATACAGTAAGAACGCCCTTAATCTCAAGCACAGTTATTGTAGCATTTACTTTTGCCGTTTTCGTGTCAAGCATATGTGCAATTTCATTTACAGTAATTCCATCTGAGTTTTTCACGCAATTATATACAGCAAGCTCATCCTCACCAAGGATTTTCCTTACATCTTCTGTCTCGTATTGTTGCTCGAGGCCAAGCTCATCTAAAATATCTTTAACACATATTAGAGGAGTCGCTCCATCCCTAATAAGTCTATTTGTTCCAGCGCTGAATTGACTTGTAATATTTCCTGGCACTGCATACAAGTTCTTCCCTTGTTCAAGCGCAAAATTTGCAGTTATCAAAGCGCCGCTTTGGAAATTTGCCTCAATTACTACTATAGTCTCAGATAACCCGGAAATTATTCTGTTCCGACTTGGGAAAGACCACTTATTCCCCGAGAAATTCGGCTCAAACTCGCTTATAACTAACCCCGAATCAGCTATCTCGTTCATAATTTGTTGATTTGATGTTGGGAACATTCTCAAAATTCCTGTACCTAGAACCGCAATTGCTTTCCCATCTACTTCAAGAGCCCCTTCATGCGAGAAAGTATCTATACCTTTCGCCAGCCCAGAGACTACTGTCATGCCTGCGCTCGCAAGCGTTCGCCCAATACTACGAGCTACTGTTTTGCCATACATAGTGAATTTTCTAGATCCGACCATCGCTACACAGTTTGTTGAAAGAAGTGAAATATCGCCAGAATAATAGAGTTCTTTGGGTGGATTTGCAATCTCTCTTAACTTGGCTGGATATTCTTCTGAATTAATATCTATATGCCTAATCTTCATTTATGTCTCCAATTCTATAGCTCAAGGCTTCAGCAATATGTTCATATTCTATGTCTACTTTCCCGTCAAGATCTGCAATTGTTCTTGAGATCTTTAATATCTTGTTGAGGGAACGAGCTGACATTTTATATGCTTTATAAGCGGTACTCATCAGCTTTTCTTCCTCACACCCAAGCTTGCAGTGGATCTTCAATTCTGAGTCTGTCAGCGCACCATTAGGTTTAAACCGCCCCATTGATTTTGCAAACACTCTTGCCTTAACTACCTCCTCTCTCAGCTCAGCGGATGTCTTTCCGTTTATTGAATTCTCTTGAAGCTCTATGTAATCTACTCTATTCAGACTAATTCTAATATCTATTCGGTCAATTAAAGGCCCATTCAACTTTCTTCTGTATTGATCGAGTTGACTCTGCGAGCATTTACATAATTTCTCAGTATCACCTGCATAACCGCAACAGCAAGGATTCGCCGCCATAATAAGATGAAAATCGCATGGAAAACTATGAGGCTCTCCGCCTCTAAAATGTTCGATCTTTTTTTCTTCGATTGGTGTTCTCAGCGCATCAATTAGCGTTCTATCAAAACAAGTCACCTCATCGAGAAATAAAACTCCGTTATGTGCAAGCGATATTTCACCTGGGACAGGGTATCTCCCGCCTCCAAGTAAACCGGCTCTTCCTATCGAACAATGCGGCATACGAAAAGGTCTTTCTGTAATCTTTCTAATGTTTCTATCATTTCCCATAACCGAATAAATAATTGCAGTTTCCAGAATCTCTTGATTGCTCATTTCCGGCATGATTGTATGAATCCTTCTAGCAATCATTGTCTTGCCGCAACCTGGTGGACCAAGCATCATAATACCGTGACGCCCTGTAACAGCAACCTGTATTGCCCGCTTCGCATTCTCTTGTCCCGCTATATCTTTAAAATCAATTTCATTTTTAATGAGAGCCTCATTATTCATTGGAGCTTCCTTCGCAATAGCTTGCTCAATTTTCTTCAGAAATCTTATGGTCTTCTCACTTGGACTATCTTTGCAATTATTAATTATATTAATGCAATCCGTTAGAGACATTACCGGGATTAGTTTCGGGCCTTCAATTAGCTTTGCTTCGTTATAATTCTCAACCGGAAGAATTATAGTGCTTATGCCGCTCTTATACATGTCTATAACCATAGGTAAGACACCATCAATTCTACTGATATTGCCATTTAAGGACAGTTCACCAATAATTCCATAGTTTTCTGCCGCAGAACTAACATAAAGTGACGAGGTGAGAATCCCAATTGCCATTGGCAGGTCAAGATAACTTCCATTCTTTCTAATATTTGCAGGTGTTAGATTTACGACAATTCTGCTGCGCGGATAATCATATCCCGAGTTTATGATTGCTGACTTAATTCTTTCTCTAGCCTCCATTACCATTGCAGAGGCCATCCCAACAATGCATATATTTGGCAAGCCCCTTGTAATATCAGTCTCAACAATCACTGTCTGCCCTTGTACTCCAGCAAAAACTGCAGTTTTAATTTTACTAAACATATAAGCCTCCTATATGCACCCTATTATTAGACCAATCTCAATTGCTGCCACATTAAATTCAACTTCCTTATATTCTAGCTTATGGCTATTAAGGAAAATTTCCGAACAAATCTTGATTTTTCTTTGTTTTCTTTCATCAACTGCCTCTGCGGGATGTCCATGCGAACAACCTACCCTCGTTTTAACCTCCCAGAAACTCACGAGCCCGCCCCTAATTGTCACTATGTCAATTTCTCCAAATTTCGT
>JAAZHB010000150.1 GCA_012510935.1 Clostridiales bacterium | reverse complement strand
CCTCACGCAGATCTTCAGAATGGTAAAATTGAGGTTCAGGCAATAATGGATATTCAAAGAAAGTCTTTTGCCTCTCTCTTTCCAAAGTATAAGGCGGGCAGGATTGAAGAGATAAGAAATTATAATAAAATTGTAAAGTACACAAGAGCTGAAAATATTGTAATCGAACCTCTTAAAGATAAGACCATGGCGTTTGTGGCTGATGGGGAAATAGTTGAGTCGGAAGCTTTGAATATAGATATACTTCCTAATGCTATGAAGGTGCTTATTGCAGCAGAATAACGGAGCTGAATGTGAGTGTAAGTAAGGGAAAAAGAAAAATAAATATTAAGATAACTTGTGTTGTCATCATTGCAATAGCAGTTCTAGTAGCTTTCATATTAGGGAATCAATCAACAAAAAGTGAGTATGCCTTTAAGTCAATTGGCGATCAAGATGCAGCGATACCTTCTGTCTCATCTCAATCTGCAGTTCTTTATAACATGGATTTAGATGAAGTCATTTACGAGAAGGATGGGGATGCAAGAGTTAATCCATATAGTACAACTAAGCTTATGACTGCATATATTGCGCTTGAAAAGCTTAGCTTGGACCAGGAGGTTTGCATTAAAAATGCTGGAGCGGAGTCTTCTGAGACTGCGATGGATCTAGTGGATGGGGAAGTCCTTACTGTTGAAGAATTATTAGAGGGGCTTCTTTTAGAATCAGGAAATGATGCAACGAGAGTTTTAGCCGTTGTGGCTGCTGGAAGTGAGTCGAAATTAGCTTCTTTTATGAATAAGCCGGCTGAAGAGTGGGGATGTACTGGAACTAATTTTGTCAATGCCAGCGGTATGAAAGCTGATAATCACTATACAACAGTGAACGATTATCTAATTATTACGAACAAAGTTTTCGCAAATAAAGACATTAAGAAGATTTGCAGTCTCGAATCTGTCACGATTCCGGCAACAAACAAAAGTGCTGAGCGTAAATACACAACTCATACAACATTAAGAGACGAAGATGGATCCGGGGTTGTCTGCGGCAAGACGGGGTATTGGGATGAAACTGATTGTGCTGTTGCATTGCAATATCTTAAGAAAGATATGAATCTTGCACTTGTAATAATGGGTGCCACCGAGGATAGCCGTGAAGCTGACGCAAAAGCTCTCCTAGGATATGCACATGAGTTTGTCCCAGGATATATTGTTGCAAAACCTAAGACTGAGACTTGCAAGATATGGGTTCGAGGCGGTAAACAGACTCATATACCAGTTACTGTTACTAAGACAGCATATGCATATCCAAAGAGTAATTCGGAGAAAGATATTACACTGAAGGCTTCCTTATGTGACGGTATAAAAGTGCCAATCAAAAAGGGAGATGTAATAGGAACCCTAAAGGTTTATTCTGATGGAAAGCTTGTTGCAACCAAGAAACTTGCCTCAATGGTAGATGTCGAAAAAGGCTGGTTTACATCATATATATATCTTTCTAATTTGGCTGTAGTATGTATCTTGCTTGCAATTTTCGCTTGTGTTATAATGTTATTCGCTTGCGCTCGAATAATAAAGAAGCGCAAGATGAAGCATATTGCTGAAAGAAAGCATAGAAGAGAGTCGAGATAAGCTTTTATTTAAGAAAAATGGTCCGCAGGCATTAGTTATTGCTTTCGGACCAATCTTTGTGGAGAGGTACCCAAGTGGCTGAAGGGTCTGGCTTCGAATACCAGTAGGTCGGTAACACGGCGCGGGGGTTCAAATCCCCCTCTCTCCGCCAAATCAATAAGCAGGGCTAGTTTAATGAACGGATTATCCGAGCATTATAGGGCCCTGCTTTTCGTTCTGTGATTTTCGTTCTATGATTATTCATTTGTTTGTCAACATATAATAATTCAAGTATAATGAATTATCATTTTAATTTGGATTAGAGGCTCGTTTATTCGGAGGGACAACAAAGCATGTCTTCTGCCAGAAGGAAAGTAGTTTGCTTAATACTTGCAATCGCGATGGTGCTTGGTATTACCATCCCTTGTTTTGGTGCTGAATCTGAGAAACGAGTTGTAAGAGTGGGCTTCTACGAGTCACCGAATTTTCAAGAAGTAGATGAGGATGGCAAATTATCAGGCTACAGTTATGATTATTTACAAGCCCTTAGCCAATATGCAGATTGGGAATATGAATATGTGACAGGATACACTTCGCAAGAATGTCTACAGTTACTTGCTGATGGAGAGATTGATTTAATGGGAGTTGTCCAGAAATCTGGTTCAACGCAGGAACTTTACGATTATCCAACAATTTCATCAGGGCGGAACCGTTCGCTCCTAGTTTGCAGAAGCGATGATACTCATTATGCATATGAAGACTTTGAGGCTTTTGACGGTATGACTGTGGGGATTCAAGCACTTTTCTCAAGAAATGAGGGACTTCTTGATTATGCTGATGAAAATGGGTTTGATATTAATACAATTACATATGATAATCGAGAAAAGACTGTTGAAGCGCTTAATAACGGTGATGTGGATGCAATTCTAATTAGTTTAATGCAGAACTCTCCTGAGTATCGTGTTGTCGCTGAGTTTGAACCAAGCGAGAGCTACTATATTACAACAAAGGGGAATACAGAACTTCTGTCAGAATTGAATCTCGCTTTGCAACAACTAGATGAGTGTGCACCACATTTGCAGAACAACCTTGAAGAGAAATATTTCGATTTTTCAGAGGGACAAACCCCGGCTTTCTCGAAAGCTGAGCTTGCTTATATAGAAAATAATCCAGTAATTGATGTAATGTATGATGCTAATTGGGGACCTTATGAGTTTACCGACGAAGATGGCAAACCTCGCGGCATAGGAATTGATTTTGCAGAGAGAGTATCGGAACTTTGCGGAATTGATTTCAACTACATTCCTACAGACTGGAATGAAAATATCCCGGATCAAATTAAGAAAGACGACATTGATATGATTACGGGCCTAGGTTTCAACTATGTTAGGGCAAATGAGTTTAATGTTGATTTAACACAACCATACTTGTCAAATGAAATAGTAACGACCTTTGTCGACGAAGAGAAAGATAATCCAGTATATGCCTTGCCAAAGGGATATCAGATTACGGAATATGTTGAAGCTAAGCTACCAAGTGATGCAAATATTATTTATTATGATAATGCGCGCGAGTGCCTAAATGCAATTTGCAAAGGTAAGGCAGACTATACATTCCTCAGTTCTTACGAGATGGAATATTATTGGGATGAACCCAAATATCATTCGGTTGACTTTCGAACTCTACAAGACACTTCGTTAGAAGTATCTTTTGCAATTTCAAGAGAGCAAGATAAGGAACTCTATACTATTATTGAGAAAGCCTTGAAAGCGATTCCTACATCAGAAAGAAATGAGATAATTAGTCGATATATTACATTAGACACCAATGATAGTTTACTAACTTTACTATACGGAAATCCACTTCAGTTTACTATTCTTACAATAATTGTTCTAGCGGCAATTGTAATAGCAATATGGCTAGTGATACTGTATCGAAATAAAAATAAGACAAGTAACGAGATGCAAGTTGCAACAGAAGCGAAGCAACATTTTTTCTCGCAGCTTAGTCACGATATTAGAACTCCAATGAACGGTATTCTAAGCACTGTAAACCTTGTTAAAGGTAGCAATGATGTAACCAAATATGAAGATGCTATAGGAGATATAGAGAAATCTGGACAGTTCCTCATGTCTTTGATAAATGATGTTCTTGATATAAGTAAAATATCTGATGATAGTTTTGAATTGGAGTTAGAACCATATTCATTTGATGAATTTAGTGACTCAATTTCTGCAATTCTTGCACCAAGAGCACTTCAAGGCGGAATTGACTTTAAGATTACTAAGAAGATTGAGACTAATCGTATGGTTCTTGTAGATAAAATGCGTATTCAGCAAATTTTCTTGAACCTACTGATGAATTCAATAAAGTTTACACCAGTAGGTGGCAAAGTTAGTCTGACGATTGATTCAGAGGATAATCCGAATAATTATATTAATATTATTGCCAAGGTGGAAGATAATGGCGATGGCATGAGTGAAGACTTTGTTAAGAACTATTTATTTACAGAATTCTCACAGGAGCATAGAGAGCGGAGAACTGACGTTGGAACAGGGCTAGGTCTTTCTATTGTAAAAAAGCTTGTTGATAAAATGAATGGTTCTATAACTTGCGAGAGTAAGCTGGATGAAGGCACGACATTTATAGTTGAGCTTCCAGCAGAAATAGCTAGCGAAGAGATGATTGCTAAAGCTAATAAGAAAAAGGAAATAAGAGAGTTTAATCTTGATGGCAAGCGAATATTACTATGCGAGGATCATCCTTTGAATACAAAGGTTGCAAGGAAACTATTGCAAAGAGAGGATATAAAGGTTGAGACTGTCGTAAATGGTGAAATTGGGCTAAATAAGTTTATTAAAAGTAAAGAAGGGTACTTTGATGCAATTTTGATGGATCTTAATATGCCAGTTATGAACGGATTTACTGCAACAGAAGAAATCAGAAAGTCCGAACATCCGCAGGCAAAGTTAATTCCAATTATTGCAATTAGCGCAAACACTCTACAAGAAGATATTGATAAATCTAAAGAGGTTGGAATGACAGCGCATCTTTCGAAACCAATTGAACCTGATAAGTTATTTAAAACTCTTTCGAACACAATATCTGGGGAGACAAAGTACTAGATGATTTACATTTTGATTTGCATAGGTTTAATAATCGCACTGGTTTTAGAATATTTTGTCTATCTATTTTGTGCTTTTTACAGAATTCCAGATAACCAGATTCTAGAAATTGATAGAGCTTCTGATAGACGCAATGTGCCTATCGGCAAGAATCTGTCTATTATGACATACAATATTGGCTTTGCTGCGTACCTTGATGACTTTAGTTTCTTTATGGATGGAGGGAAGTACTCAAGGGCATACAGCGAAGACTCTGTTAAGAAGGATTTGAAGAATATTTCAAGGGTAATAGAGCATAACCCAGCGGACTTTATGTTTATTCAGGAAGTTGACCTTGATGCTACTCGATCCTATCATGTAAATGAGCAGAAGGAATTGCTGGAATCGTTGGACAGCGTTGATTGCACATCTGCAATAGACTATGACTCACCGTATCTTTTTTACCCTATAAGTAAGCCGCATGGGAAGTCACTTTCAAGTCTATTAACAGCATCGAAATATTGTATCAGAAATGCAGTTCGCAGAAGCCTTACAATCCAAGATGGCGTTGCAAAATTCCTGGATTTGGATAGATGCTTCTCTTGCAATTGGATTGACACAGAAGACGGAAAGGAGCTTTGTCTTATTCATTTTCATCTTTCTGCCTATGCTACAGATCCAAGTATTTCAGATAGTCAATTGATTGAGCTTTATGAAGTAATGAAGCAAGAAAGACAGAAAGGAAATTATGTCATAGCTGGCGGCGATTTCAATAAGGATTTATTAGGTGATTCAAGCAAATTTTTCGTTAGCGATGGGAGAAAGCATGCTAAAACAACGCCATTCCCATTTGAAATATTGCCGAAAGATTTTGAATTGCTATATCCATATGATAAGAAAAAGCCTATTGCAACATGTCGTAATTCGCATGAGCCATACAAGGAGAACTCAACATATGTTCAGACAATTGATGGATTTATTGTCTCAGATAATATAGATGCGCTTAATATATATGTTGTTGATACTGGGTTTAAATACTCAGACCACAACCCTGTGATATTAGACTTTGCTTTAAAAACAGGGGTTTAATTAGTTAGAACTCATTTGTTCATTAGGAGCTTGTTATGCTGTTAGAAAAATTAAATGTTAAAGATATGAGGGGGATAATATGTCAGCGATTTTGCTTGTAGGAATTGGTGGAGCGATAGGCTCGATATTAAGGTATCTAATTGGGATTATTCCGATTGGGGGCGTGACATATTTCCCGGTTAAGACATTATTTATAAATGTTATTGGTTCATTTTGTATAGGACTAGTAACCGCATTTGCGCTTAAATATCAAAGCTTGAATCCCAATCTTGTATTGATGCTCAAGGTTGGAGTTTGCGGTGGTTTTACAACCTTCTCTACATTTTCATATGAAACTGTCATGCTGTTCAATGAAGGGCGTGGAATGATGGCCATAATATACATTATTGCAAGTATTATTCTATCAATTATTTTCATTTATTTTGCTTTTGAACTAGTTGGAGTTGGTATTTAGTGAATATAATAACAAGGATGCTTGAATTATAATATATTTACATGTAATTCTCCTTTACTGTTGACTAACGCTTCAAATGAGTATATTCTGTGTTCTCAAAACAATAGAATATGGGAGGATAGTAAATGGCAATTATATCAATAGTAGTTTTTTTAGCTGTAATAATTACAATTATGACAGAGAAAGTTCATCGCACTGCTGCAGCACTAGCAGGAGCGGTGGTTCTTATTTTGGCTGGAGTGGTTAGTAGCGAAAAGGCATTAAGTTACATTGATTTTAATACGATTGGGGTTCTGTTTGGGATGATGGTTTTCGTTGCAGTTGCAAGAAGTTCAGGTATGTTTGAATATATTGCAATAAAGGCTGCAAAGGCAGTCAAAGGAGACCCATGGAAATTAATGGTAGTGTTCATGCTCATAACGGCACTACTTTCATCAATACTAGACAATGTAACAACTGTGCTTTTAATTGGGCCTATGACACTTGCTATTACCAAAATGCTTGAGGTAAATCCAGTGCCGTTCTTGATGACACAGGTATTTGCATCAAATATTGGTGGTACGGCAACTCTCATTGGTGATCCTCCAAATATCTTGATCGGTAGTGCTGCGAACCTTTCATTTATAGATTTTGTAGTTAATACAGGACCACCAATTCTCATAATAATATTAGCAATGATAGTTGTAATGAAATTTCGGTACAAGAAAGAATTAGCTACTAGTAATACAGATATAGATAAGGTAATGCATCTCGATGAACAAAAGTCTGTTTCAGATCCTCGATTGATGAAACTCACTTTAATAATAGTAGTAGCTGTAGTATTAGGCTTTATTTTCCATGACAGGATAGGCGTGGATTCGTCGGTAATTGCACTTACAGCAGGAGCGTTAATGCTTCTTATCGGCAGGCAGAATGTTGAGAATATGATTGCAGATGTCGAATGGACAACACTTGTTTTCTTTATGGCGTTGTTTGTAGTAGTAGGAGGCCTTGTTGAGACAGGAGTTATAGGTAAGCTCTCTAGTCTGCTGATAAGTTTAACAAGTGGACATCAAATAGCTACTATGCTTGTAATTCTGTGGGCGTCTGCACTTTTATCGTCAGTACTCGATAATATTCCATTTGTTGCAACAATGATACCATTAATCACTGCTCTTGGCAGTGCTGGGATGGATATAAGCTCATTCTGGTGGGCTTTATCGCTTGGCGCATGTCTTGGTGGTAACGGTACAATGATAGGAGCTTCGGCAAATGTAGTAATTTCAGATATCAGTAATAAGCATGGTTATCCTATCACTTTTAAGAGTTTTACAAAGGAAGGATTCCCTTTGATGATACTTTCAATCGTAATTTCTACGGTATACCTTGTTGTTAGATATGGAATGTAGGATTTATCTAAGTAACAAAGATGTGATTTAAAGGTATTAAGCACTTAGGATACGGAGGTAAAATAGATGGAGAATGTAACAACCGATATAATAAATATGATGTTGAAGCAGCTTGGAGCAGATAGTGTAAAGACTACACCAGCTAAAATCACTATTGTAAAATTTGATATTGCTCATGATTTTAGGCTCACATATCTTTTTGAAGTACATAGGGATGAATTTGCGTATTTGCAAAGAGTTGCACCATATCCAATGATGCTAGGCAAGTTTTACGGTGAGCAAGATATTGTTGACTATATAGAGAAGGATTATAAAAAATTTTGCAGGGCATATGGAAGCAGTAATTTTGAAAAATTCCTTGAGCTTGCGAGCGACTTGACAATGCTTGATCGCAAGATTGAGGACTTATTCTTAACGAGGAAAGTTCCTAAAGAAGCGTTGGAAGAACTTGATGAAGAGATGAAGAAAATTCATATCACATTGCAACAGATTACAGAGAGAGGGCCACTCTTACCTAAAGATAATTAAGAGATTTGTATAAGTTTATAATAAGGCGGAAGAGCAGTGATATACCCATTGTCTACTTGACAGGGGTGCATATCATT
>JAAZHB010000149.1 GCA_012510935.1 Clostridiales bacterium | reverse complement strand
GAGCAGAAGCTGCGTAATGCTGAGATGCCAAAGGCCCCAGACACTAAGAAGATTTTGAAGATAACTAGATGGGGTGCTGCTATTTGGCTAATCGTTACAATAGCACTTACAGTTTTCTTTGGATGGAAGGCTGTAATTCCAATGGTAGTAATTGCAGCAGCATACGCAATTGGTATTACTATGTACATGAGAGACTTTGAGAAGAAGTATATCCTAGCATATAAGAAGATGGATGTTCCAAAGGATGTGTTCCTTAAGCAACTTAAGAAGGGTGGCACAGACGCTAAGTCCATCGCAAAGATTTCAAAGAAGTGGGATAAGCTGAAGGTAGACTAATTGGTATATTAAAGCTTAGACATTTAGCCGGTTCCTTAGGGAATCGGCTTTTTGGTATGTTTTAAGGAAATAAATAGGAATGACGACTTAGAGGTGGGGTTCATCGAGGCTTTGTTATATGTTATATTAAAGGAAATAAAGTATCCGGCAAAGAGGACATATCTTATGAAAATAATTATTAGAATTAGAACAGATGAGTATGCAGAATATAAAAGCATTGTTGTAGATGGACCGATTAGGCTGTCCGACTTAGCTGAGCAATGTGAGAAAGAGCTCCATTATGGGGCTTTAATTGCAAATGTCAATTGTCGTAACAGGGAATTGGACTATATTATTGAAGAAGATTCAAATGTAACTTTGTTTGATATGAGTACGCAGCTTGGCTCACAGACCTATAGGAGCAGCCTTCTTATGATATATATGAGGGCAATTTTTGAAATTTATGGCGATATAAATGTAATAGTTGAGAATTCACTTAATCAAGGAATTCTCTCGAGCATTTGCTTTGATAGAGAGGTGAATCAAGAAGATATTGCAGCAATCTATGCCAAAATGATTGAAATCGTTCAGGCTGATTTGCCATTTGGTTGTGAAATGATTGATAGAGACAATGCGATTAATTTCTGCAAGCATAGAGGCCTTGACGAGAAGGTATCCTTGTTAGAGGATGTGCCGAAGAATGCAATGATTGAATATTATAATCTTGACGGATATGTTAATTTTTTCTATGGCTATATGGTACCTTCGACTAGATATGTACAGAGCTTTGAATTAAGAGCATACCAAGATGGAATTTTATTAAGATTCCCGGATTCAACCTATCCGGACGAGATACCTACATTTAGAGATGACTACAAGATTTATGAAGCTTTTCTCAAGACCAAAATGTGGCGAAAATCAATTGGGATAGAATACCTAGCAGATTTAAATAAAGTAATAAGCAATGGTGAAGTCAAGGAACTGATTGAGAAGAATGAATTATTCTTAGAGGAGCAGCTTGACCAGAGTGTAGATGAAATCATTAGAAGTGGTAGAAGAATAATTCTAATCGCTGGACCGTCCTCGTCTGGCAAGACTACTTTTGCAAAAAAACTTTGCGATAGAATAAGTAAGCTTACGGCAGAACCGCTATATCTTGGGAGCGACGATTATTTTCTAGATAGAGATGAAACACCACTTGGGGCGGATGGAAAACCCGACTATGAGTCATTGCCGGCCATTGATTTGAATATGTTTAACACTCAATTGAATGACCTTTTGGAGGGTAAAGAAGTAGATATTCCATCATATAACTTTTTGAGTGGGAAGAAGGAATTCGGTGAAAGGTCAGTATCAATAAATTCTAACCAACTAATTGTAATAGAAGGAATTCATGGACTTAATAACGTGTTGACTTCTGGAGTCCAAGAAAAAGAGAAGTATAGAATATACATTAGTGTTTTTGCTAAACTGGGAATAGACCGTCACAACAGAGTATCTTCGTCAGATACAAGGCTTCTTAGAAGAATGATTAGGGATCATAGGACAAGAGGTGCAAGTGCGGAGAAAACTTTAGAGAATTGGTACAAGGTAAGAAGTGGCGAAGAAAGAAATATTTTCCCATACAGCAATTATGCAGACTTTGTGTATAATTCGACGATGGTTTATGAGACAGCAATTATTAAGAAGTATGCAAGACCACTGCTAGAAGACATATCCCCAGATAGCCCGCAATACGGAGAAGCTTTGCGCTTATTATATTTTCTAGAACCTTTTTATGAGATAGAAAGCGATAAGGACATTCCGGAGGAGTCGATTATTAGAGAATTCATAGGAGAGAAGGATGCGCTAATAGACTAAAAAAGCAATAATAAAAAAGTTGCGATATCTCGTCTAAATTATAAGTTCATTATGAAAATGAATAAAAAAAGTTTTGTGAAGATTTATACATAGTAGTGTATTTTTATAACGAAGATGGTATAATGCATCTTATTAAAAATTTTTTGAAATTATTAAGAACGTTAAAATTTGCTAGTAGAGAAAACAATCTGAAAGGAGAGCGGAAATGAAGAATTATTTTACCGCTGAGAGAGAAGTTAAGCCGACTAAGCTTATACATGCGATCATTTCCTTCTTGGGACTAGTTGCTGTCATGTCTATTGGAATTGTGGTGTTTAAGGTTGATCCCCATATCCCAATGTTTATTGGTGTGGTAATAGCTGCAATTGTAACTATGACTCTAGGCTATAAATGGTCTACTATAGAGAAGATGATGGTTAATGGAATTGGCAAGGCTATGCAATCAATACTGATTCTTGCTATCGTAGGAATGATGATAGGCGTATGGCTTTTGTCTGGCACTATTCCAACAATGATTTATTATGGATTGAAGCTGTTGTCTCCTAAGTTTTTCCTTGTTGCAACAGTTCTGATTTGTTCAGTTACTTCGGTTGCTACAGGTACATCATGGGGTACAATAGGTACAATGGGACTTGCACTTATTGGAATTGGTCATGGTTTGGGAATGCCTGTAGGGCCGACTGCAGGAGCTATATTGGCGGGCGCGTACTTTGGCGACAAGGTTTCTCCACTTTCTGATACAACAAACTTGGCACCGGCAATGGCGGGCACAGATGTATTCACTCATGTAAAATATATGCTGAAGTCAACATTGGTTGCCTATGCTATAGCGCTTGTGTTCTTTGGAATATATGGCTTTGTTCATGCGACAACAGGCAATGTTGATACATCGCAGGCAGAAATTCTGATGGATGGAATTGTGAGCAATTTCAACATTAATCCTATTTTGCTTTTGCCACCACTAATTGTAATTCTTGCAATTGCGTTTAAGATTCCAGCTATTCCTGGTATTACACTGGGTCTAATCTCTGCAGCAATACTTGCCCCAATTATGCAAGGCAATCTTGGAATAAGCGACGGAGATACAATTACACATGTTGGAGTAACTTTTGGTGATGTTTTAGTTAGTGCCAAAGACGGATTTATATGCAAGACGGAAGTTCCTGCTTTGAATGACTTGCTTACAACAGGTGGACTAATGAATATGTCTTCCTCAATTCTTATGACAGTAATAGCAATGATGTTCGGTGGAATTATGGAAGAATCTGGTCAGCTTGCAGTAATCATCGAGGCTGTTACTAAGAGAATCAAGACTGCAGCTGGACTTATTGGAACAACTGAGCTGACATGCATTTTATCAAATATAGTTATGCCAGAACAATATATATCCATTCTAGTTCCAGGCAGAATGTATGCCCCTGCATATCGTAAGTTTGGGCTGCACCCTAAATCGCTATCGAATGCACTTGAATCAGCTGGTACAGTTACATCTTGTCTAGTTCCATGGAATACATGTGGATTATTCATTGCAACAACACTTGGAATATCAGCAACAACTTATATTCCTTGGGCAGTATTTAACTACTCAATGCCAATCGTATGCTTCGTAATGGCTGTTTTGGGCATTACGGCTACAAAGATGACTCCGGAAGAGCAAGCTAGAGCTGATGCTGGTGAAATCATCTAGATGATAGTACAATCATAAATTATCCGGGCAAAGTTTTTCTTGCCCGGTTTTTCGTTGAGGAGTATATTAAATACTATGGAAAAAACAATTAATATGAAAAAAAGAAATATTTTGATCACTGGCGGCTCGCGAGGTATTGGTGCAGAGGCTGTCGCACGATTCACTTCGCTGGGCGACAATGTGATTTTTTTCTATAATAAGTCTAAGGAAGCTGCTAATGCAATTTGTGAGCAACATGGAGCGACTGCTATCCAGTGTGATGTAACTAGCAGTGAAGCTGTTGCTGAAGGCGTGAATCAGGTGCTTAGAACATTTGGGGGCAATATTGATGTTCTTATATGCAATGCAGGTATTTCAGATATTAATCTTGTTACTCACATTGGGGTAGATAGATGGAGACAGGTTATAGATACAAATTTGAATGGAATGTATTATTGTATCAATGCGGTCTTGCCATCAATGATAGAACTTAAAAGTGGTAATATTATTACAATATCATCAATGTGGGGACAGGTTGGAGCTTCTTGCGAAGTTGCATATTCTGCCTCAAAGGCTGGTGTAATTGGTATGACTAAAGCGCTTGCTAAAGAACTGGGCCCGTCGGGAATACGCGTGAATTGCATTTCGCCTGGAATGATTGATACGGAGATGAATAACGAGCTGGGGCCTGATGTTGCCAAGGAAATTGCAGATGATACTCCGCTTGAAAGAATTGGAACTAAATCGGATATTGTTGATGCGATGGAGTTTCTAATATCGGAGAAATCCACATTTATCACCGGACAAGTAATAGGCGTAAATGGTGGGTTAGTAATATAGATTGGCATGCTGGAAGGCATGCAAAATGTTTCAATGGTTAGTTAGTGGAGGGATAATGGAATTTGAGATAAAGAATCATGTAAGACAATCTGAAGTTGATACTAAGAATAGAATGAGACCTGCAGTAATCATTGAATTGATGCAAGAGGCAGCTGCTCAGCATTGTTTCTCGCTAGGTAAAGATGCATGGCAAATGATAGAAGAAGACCACAGGACATGGATTATTAGCAGGATGAACATGGAGATTGTAAAGCAAATTCCTATGTATACTGATATTGATGTTAGAACCGGAAGAAATGAGGGAAAGGCAGCCACATTTCCAAGGAGTTATGATATTAGATCGAACGGTGAAATCTTAGCGAAGGGATTCGGGCAATGGGCTTGCGTTGATGTTGATAACGGATCATTAGTGAAGTTTAATGATTTTTACGAAGGCAACTCAAATTTTGAACTCGAGAGGATAGAGATGTCTTTGCCAGATAAATTCCGTGTTAGTCCAGACCTTGTGTTCAACAAGGTATCGGAACTTGAAGTAGCCCGTCACATGACTGATGTTAATGGGCACGTTAATAATGCGAGATATGTGGACCCTCTGTGGGATGCACTTCCTCTATTTGACGATTATGATGTAACAGGATTTTCGATTTATTATAAACATGAATGCAAGCTTGGAGATACACTAGATATTACTATGAGTGAGCCGGAGAGGATATCGGCAAACAAGGTGGAGATTTTCCAGAAGGTGGATGTATGTGGGGAGAATAGACTTCAAGCAAAGTGGATTCTGTCTAAACGCTAAAAGACTAGCCGAATGAAAGTACTAAATTATTAATATCCCAACGATGCCAGTAATTGCAGTAATTTGCAGTTGCTGGCACTTTTTTATTGCAACAAAAAAATAAGTGGATGAAGTGGGAAAAAAGTGGTGAGAAGTGGTAAATAATTCTATAATTCCATTGAATTATTGCTATATGTGGAGTAAAATGGAGGTACAAATTATAGATTAGGAGGAGTGTATGTTCACAGGTACTTATCAAAACTCAATAGATAGCAAGAACAGGATGATTATCCCTGCAAAGTACCGTGATCAAATTGGCACTCAATGCATACTGACAAGAGGCTTTGACCGTTGTCTTTACATCTACTCAATGGAGGAATGGGAAGTTCTAGTTGACAAGATTAAGCAGCTCAAGCAGTCAGATCCAGATGTCAGAAGGTTTATTAGAGAGTTTTTCTCAAATACAGAGGAATGTCATCTAGATGCTCAAGGCAGAATTCTGATTCCTCAGAATCTAAGAACTTATGCGGGAATAACAAAGGATCTAGTTACTAAGGGCGCTATGGACAAGATTGAGGTATGGAGCGCAGAGTGCCTCAAGAGTCCTGATAGTGAGAACATGATGGATAATGAAGAGTTTGTAGCTAAGCTCGATATGTATAACTTATAAAAGCAGGAGATGTAATGGAATTTTCACATGTACCGGTCCTATATAACGAAATAATTGAGAGCTTGAATATCAAGTCAGACGGTATATATGTTGATGGAACTCTCGGCGGAGGGGGACATTCATCAGGCATTTGTGAGAGGCTTGGCGAAAGTGGGCTACTGATTGGTGTTGATAGAGACACTGCAGCTATTGAGGCGGCAAGCAAGCGACTTGAGAAATATAACTGTCAGAAGAAATATGTTCATACGAACTACAGCGACACTCAAACGATTGAACTTGCGGCTGGTGGAAAGGTGTCAGGCATTTTGCTAGATATTGGAGTATCGTCTTTCCAGCTAGATAATGCAGAGCGCGGGTTCTCGTATATGAATGAAGCTGCATTGGATATGCGTATGAATGCAGACGATTCTCTTACAGCATACGATGTTGTTAATGAATATTCAGAAAATGACATCTATAGAATTATTAGAGAATACGGCGAAGAGTAATGGGCTTCACGAATAGCAACATTCATAGTGAAGGCTAGGAATGAAAAGCCAATTCAGACAACCGGAGAGTTAGTAGAAATTATAAAGGCTGCTATTCCGGCTAAAGCTCGAAGAACGGGTCCTCATCCAGCGAAAAGAACATTTCAAGCAATTAGGATCGAAGTTAATTCAGAACTTGATCACTTGAGAAAAGCGGTAAGAGAACTTCCGGATTTACTAGAGGTTGGGGGAAGATTAGCAATCATTACATTCCACTCCCTTGAGGACAGAATCGTAAAGGTTGAATTTGATAAAAGACTAAATCCATGTACATGTCCTAAGGAGTTTCCAGTATGTGTATGCGGTAAGACAACAGATATAAGAAAGATTACAAAGAAACCAATAGCTCCATCAGAAGAGGAACTAGAGACTAATCCAAGAGCAAGAAGCGCAAAGCTGAGAGTGATTGAAAAGATAAGATAAATAATTAGTTTGGAGGATGAACAAATGGCAGCAGCAACAGGAACAATGACAACTAATACAGCTCGCAAGTCTTCAATTAAGAGTAGAATCAAATCGAAGAACAATGCTATGTCGAATCAGAGATATGGTGCTTACGTAGTTCTAGTGGTTGTTCTTACTGTAATTGTTGGGATGATAGCAATCCGTTCCGTGGAAGCAAGTCTTCAACATTCAAATAACCTTCTTACTAAAGATAATGAGTATCTACAGGCTGAAATAGATGCTCTTAACAGTGAAATAATTAATGAGACTAAATTAAGCAATATTGAGAAAACTGCTGTTTCAGAACTAGGAATGGTTACTCCAACATCTGAAAATTGCATAACAATAGAGGATGAGAAATCTGCTAATTCAAATCTCGCTGCTACAATCATTGACGAAGCATATAATTAGAGAATCCCAAAGTCATTTTTAAGCCACTTATCCGTAGTATAGCAATGCGGGTCAGTGGCTTTTGTGGTAAAATAAAAGTAACTGATTTAAAAAAAGAGAGTATAAATGAGCAAGAAATTTGGACTAGATAATGACCTGAATAACAATGCTACTTCTCCGCAAGGGGAAGAGCATGAAAATAAACAGTCTCTAATGGGGGCTATTTTCCCTACGGAACCTCCTAGGACTAATAGTATCAACGCGATGAATCGCAACAGGTTAATGGCTGGGTTCATCGTTATTCTTGCTTTATTCATTTTGCTTATTTTTCGCATGGGCTATTGGCAGATCGTAAAGGCTGATGATTTAAAGCTTAAGGCAACAGCTATGCAAAAGGCTGATACTGAGCTAGATTCAGAGCGAGGCATTATCTATGATAGTAGTGGCAATGTTCTTGCGAAGTCAATCACAGAGTATCAACTATATGGATATGCTTCTGAACTATACAATAATAGCAGCCTCACTACTGAAGAGAAGGCTCTTACTGTAACAAGATTAGCTAAATTAATAGATAAGACTGAAGAAGAAACTACGACTTTGCTTGAGACTGCAGATAAGAAGAAGGCGACATTGCTAGGCACAGGCCTTACTCAGAAGGAAGTAGATAAGGCAAAGGACTATTGGGGCGATAATATTTATGTAACAACTAAAGTAAGACGCTATTATCCAAATGGAGCCTTTGCTTCGCAAATATTAGGAAGCGTTGATTCGGAGAATAATGGACGAGGCGGACTAGAATACATGTATAACCAAACTCTTTCGGGAGTCAATGGAAGAACAATTCTGACTACTGACCGTGATGGAAATGCAGTCGCAGGTGGCAGCAGCACATATTACAAAGCTGAAGATGGCCTTAACCTGGTGACTTCGCTTGATTCTGTTATTCAAGGATATGTAGAGGAGGCACTCGAAGCAGGCCTTGAGAGAACGGGAGCTGAAGGTGTTACATGCTTAGTAATGAACCCAAAGACTGGGGAAGTTCTAGCTTATGCGCAGTTGCCAGAATATGATCCAAATGAAGCGACCCAGCCTTCAAACTCAGATGAACTTACAGCATTTGAGGCAATGAGTCAGGATGAGCAAAACGATTATCTAAGTCAGATGTGGAGAATTGAAGGAATTAGTGATCTGTATGATCCGGGCTCCACTTTTAAGCTAATTACAGCTGCATCTGCTCTTGAATTAGGAACTGCAGATGAGAATTCAACATATTATTGCAATGGTCATATTACCGTTGGAGGTATTACACTTAATTGTACGGGAGTGCATGGAACGCAAAGCCTGAAAGTAGCTGTAGGAAATTCATGTAACCCTGGACTTGCAAAAACAGCACTAGACATGGGTGCTACAAATTTCTATAGATATATTAAGCTTTTTGGCTTTAATGAGAAGACCGGAATAGATCTTCCTGGAGAGAGTGATTCGATTGTAAAAGCTACGGATTCTCTGAGCGATGTTGACTTAGCAACTACAGGATATGGGCAAGGAATTTCTATTACTCCTATTCAACTTCTATGTGCTATTAACGCGTTAGGCAACAATGGGGTATTAATGAAGCCTACAGTGGTTTCACAGATAACTGATAGCAGCGGAAATGTAGTCAGCACGATTGACCCGACTGAAGTAAGGCAGGTTATTACTAAAGAGACTGCCGACAAGATGAAGGACATGATGGAGTACTATACCACTGAAGCAGGTGGTACTGAGGCATATGTTGCAGGATTTAGAATTGGCGGAAAGACAGGAACAGCGAATATCGCATCGGGTGGAAGATATAGTGATGCAACAAATACATCTTATGTTGCGATGGCTCCTATGGATGATCCTGTAATATCGATGCTAGTTGTTGTACATAAGCCAACTAAAGTTCAATACGGTAACAACACTGCGGGTCCTATTGTTAAGGAAATAATGGAGAAAGCGCTGACATATTTAGGCGTTGAGAGAGAATATACATCAGAAGAGGCAGCTAGTGCTGAGAAAGAACAAGTAACTGTCCCAGATGTAAGTGGTAACGATAGCAAGAAAGCTATTAGTGCTATTACAGCATTAGGCTTGAACTATAAGATAGAACCAGCGACTACCGATGATAATTCATTTGTCGTTGTTGACCAATATCCAAAGGCTGGTTCAAAAATTGCGAAGGGTGGAACTGTTTACATTTATAGCAAGTAGTACTGTTTGAGGAGATTTAGCTAATGAAAGAATTAAAACTTGATTACATAGCGGCCGGAACACAGGGAAAGATTTTTGCAAAAGCAAACGGAGATGAATTTGCTTCTGTGAATTCAGTTGCTATTGACTCTAGACAAACTGGAGAAGGCTGCTTGTTCTTCAGCATTATTGGAGCTAGAAGCGATGCCCATAATTTCCTAGAGGATGTCAGAATACGCGGTTGCCATAATATTGTAGTGTCTGATGAAGCGTGGGCTGCAAAGATGAAGGCACATGGAGACATGAATGTTATCTTGGTAAAGGATACTACTATGGCGCTTGTAAACCTTGCGACTCGATATATGGATGATTGGAAAGGCCTAACAAGGGTGGCGATTACAGGAAGCGTTGGAAAGACAAGTACTAAAGAATTTATGTATAGCATTCTTTCAAGTAAATATGCTACTGGCAAAACTAAGGGCAATTTGAATAGTGAGTACGGAATTCCCCTTACTTGCTTTGATTATGACACTGATATTGAGATGGCGGTGGTTGAAATAGGTTTGGGATACGGCTTGGAGATGGAGCATCTTGTAAATATTGTAAAGCCTCAAGCAGCTATCGTTACAACAGTTGGGTCGTCTCACCTTGAAGTCTATGGAAGCAAGGAGAAGCTCCTTGAAGCAAAGCTTGCAATTACAACAGGGCTTACGCAAGAAGGGGTTCTAGTGGTTAATTCTGACAATCCTCTTTTGAGTGTTGAAAGTGTCAAGGAACATACAAAGGTGGACTTTAGATTGGCCACAGTTGGAACTGGAGATGATTGCAATATCAAACTTACCGATATTTGCGATAAGGGTATAGAGGGTGTACAATGCACTTTGAAAATTTTTGTCGACGGTGAGCTTAGAGAATACAAACTGGAATTACCAGTTATTGGTGCACATAATTTATGGAATGCCGCTGAGGCAATTGCAGTTGGTCTTAGGTTCGGAATTGATCCACAGGATGCAATTGATGCTCTTAAGCATGTTCAGACAAACGATAATAGATTAGACATTCATAGAACGGATAAATATGTTGTAATAAATGATACTTATAATGCAAGCCCTGAATCAATGAAGGCAGGTATTGATATAGTTATGCATAGTGAGGCAAAGAGACGAGGAATGATTCTAGGTGACATGTTTGAACTAGGAGATAACTCTGAAAGCTTGCATGAGGGCGTTGGAGAATATGCTGCTGAAAAGGGAATTGACTTTCTTGTTACAGTTGGAGACCTTTCAAAGGCTATTGCACGAGGTGCGAGAAAGAATTCAAGCATGCAAGTGTTTAGCTTCGACGATAAACTAGAAGCAGGTAAAGAGCTGCTTAGTTTTCTAGAAGAAGGGGATGTGGTTCTAGTTAAAGGATCGCGTGCGATGGAACTTGAGAAATTAGTAGAAGTAATTGCGTAAAACAATTTGGACTATCGACTGGTTCCAAAGAAATTGACAGGTAATATAAAAATATATAAAAGAGGTTATTTAGTATGAGTATTTCAAGAGCTGTTATAGAGTTGGTAATTGCATTCGCTGTATCGTGTGCATGTACAGGTTTGCTTATTCCCTTTCTCAAGAAGAAGCAATTTGGACAGTTTATAAGAGAAGAGGGGCCAAAGGCTCATTTGAGCAAGCAAGGGACACCTACTATGGGAGGAGTTGCAATTATAGCGGGAATTATCATCGCAATCCTTTGTAGTGGAGATTTCTCTTGGGATAAACTAGTAATTATTCTAACTATGATTGCCTATGGCTTGATTGGATTTATAGATGACTATAACAAAATTGCCAAGAAAGAAAATGAAGGACTTAAGCCAAAGCAAAAAATTGTATTGCAGCTTCTGTTTGGTCTAGCTTTAGCGATATATATGGTGCTTACTGGAGGCACGGAGTGCTTCATCCCATTCTTGAAGATTAACGTGAACTTTGGGCTAATATATATCCCGTTCATCATTTTTGTAGAAGTAGCTATGGCAAATGCTGTTAATCTGACTGATGGACTGGATGGGCTTGCATCAAGTGTTACTGCAATTGTTGCTTGTCTTTTCGTTGCCCTAGGTTTAGTAGCAGAAAGTGGCGTAAATGAGTCGCTTGAACCTGCAGGCATCGCAATCCTTGGAGCTCTTCTTGGATTCCTTGTATTTAATAAATACCCAGCAAAAATCTTTATGGGAGATACTGGTTCAATGGCATTAGGCGGTGTTCTATCGGCTGTAGCTATTGTGTCACATTACGAATGGCTGCTCCCAATTGCGGGACTTATATATGTTCTAGAAGCTCTATCTGTAATCATACAGGTTACATATTTTAGAAAAACCGGTGGAAAGAGATTCTTTCGTATGGCACCGCTTCACCATCACTTCGAACTTGGCGGACTTAAAGAAACACAGGTAGTAACAAGATTCTGTCTGTTCACATTGGTATTCACGGTGATAGCATATTTCGCTGCATGCTAAGAAAGAATCCAAACAAAACTTGTTATATAGGATAGAAATTCAGATAAAAGGTAAAGAAAATGAAGAATGTAGAAGAATATAGAGAGTGTATTAAAGGTAAAAAAATCCTAGTTGTAGGAATGGGCAAGTCTGGTATGGCTTCCGTAAAGGTTCTAAAGAAACTAGGTGCAATAGTTGCCATTCAAGATACAAAGACAGAAGACGAGCTTGAACCGTCATTTGGCAGATATCTAGAAAACGAAGGAATTTGCGAGAAGTATTTTCGCTGTATTCCATCTCAAATTACAGAATTTGATATGATAGTGCTTAGCCCAGGAGTACCTACAGATCTTGATTGGATTAGAAATGCTGCGCTTGCGAATGTGGAAGTAGTTGGCGAATTTGAGCTTGCTTATAGACTGAGCAAGGCTGAGTATGTTGCTATTACAGGAACTAATGGTAAGACTACCACTACGACCCTAGTCGGAGATATTTTCTATGCCGCAGGCAGACGTACATCTGTTGTTGGAAATATAGGAAAAGCAGTAATTTCACAGGCAATAGATTCTAATGAAGGAGACTGGATGGTTGCGGAAGCAAGTAGCTTCCAACTTGAGACTACGAAGCTTTTTAGACCGCTAGTTTCTGCTATCTTGAATTTGACACCTGACCATTTGAATAGACATAAGACACTTGAAGCTTATGGTGAGGCGAAGGCAAGAATCAATATGAATCAGACTTCAGATGATTATCTTGTTTATAATTATGATGATAAAGCAACAATAAAGCTTGTAGAGAAGTGCAAGGCAAGACTGGTTCCGTTTAGCCGTACAAAGATGCTTGATTATGGAGCTTTTGTTGAGGATGGGAAGATTACAATTAGAGATGATGAGTCATCTTATCAACTATGTGGGGTTGATGAACTCAAAATAATTGGAAATCATAATGTTGAGAACGCGCTAGCAGCTGCCGCAATTTCCTATTTTGCGGGAATTGATGTAGAGACAATAAGCGAGACTTTAAGGAAGTTCCCTGGTGTTGAGCATAGAATTGAGTTCTCTGGAACTGTTGATGATGTAAGATATTACAATGACTCCAAAGGAACAAATGTTGATGCTGCCGTTACCGCTCTCAAAGCCCTTAAGGATAATATTATTCTGATAGCTGGGGGAGATGGCAAGGGCCAAGATTTTACAGAACTAACGAGGGCTTTTGAGGGACATGTTAAGAGCCTCATCCTTCTTGGCAGAGACGCACCAATTATTGAGAAAAATGCTAGAGATGTTGGCTTTGACAACATTTACAATTGCAAAGACATGTCAGCCTGCGTTGCAAAAGCGAGAGAATTGGCAGTGTCGGGGGATAAAGTTCTTCTGTCACCTGCATGTGCAAGCTGGGATATGTATGATAACTATGAACAAAGAGGCAATCACTTTAAAAGTTGTGTTGAAGATATGCTTAAATAGAGGGTGAAAATAGTCCGAGATAAATGGGATACAAAAGAGTATGGGTTTAAAGTCAAAGAAAGAAAAGAAACCAAAAGAGAAAAAAAAGAAGACCAAGAAAGCCAAGTCAGATAAGAAACGCATCAATTTTCTTGAGAATACAAGGCTTGGGCGTTTTGTCATGGGATGTTATAACAATTCCAAAGAGGCAATTGGGTCGTGCAACAAGCTGATTCTATTCACTGTAATAGGGATTACAATCTTCGGTGTGCTTATGGTATTCAGTGCAAGCTATTACCAGACTGTATATATGGCTGACCCGGATCCTCTCTATTATATGAAAAAGCAGCTTTTTAATGCGTTAACTGGCTTTGTAATGCTGTTCTTTTTTGCAGGATATGATTACCATAAGTATGAGAAATGGGGAAATATTGCTATTATTATTAGTCTTTTATCCCTTGCACTGGTACTTGTGTTTGGAGTAGAAGTAAATGGTGCGAAGAGATGGTTTAATCTCGGATTTACATCATTGACTCCATCGGAGTTTTCTAAGTTATTTGTAATTCTATTCACAGGAACATACTTGAATAGAAACCCTGAGAAGATGAAGAAATTATCAACTCAGGTCTTCTTAGTTCTCATTTTGCTAGCTCATGTCCTTTTGATTATGAAGCAACCTAACCTGTCTACAGCAATCGTTATTGCGCTAATTATGGGCTCGATCCTGCTCGTCGGTGGACTGTATATGGGGTGGATTGTCGCTGGGTTAGCAGGAGGTGTCGCGCTCGTTGGAGCGATATTAGTTTTCTTTAGAGACATTCACTGGTACTCTAGAATAACAAGCTTTCTTGATCCTTTCTCGGATGCTCAAGGGACTGGTTACCAGGTAACACAAGGCCTTATTGCGCTTGGAAATGGCGGACTATTTGGACTTGGCGCAGGAAAAAGTGTTGCGAAGAACCTATATCTTCCAGAGCCGCATAATGACTTTATACTTGCTATCATCGGTGAGGAATTTGGCTTTATAGGTTTTATAGTTTTGATGGCTGTGTACGTTGGACTTTTCTATCTCTGTATTATTACAGCGGTAAGAGCGACTGATAGATTGGGCTTTTATCTTGCAACCGGCGTAGGAGTAATGGTTGGACTTCAGGTAGTTATTAATGTTGCGGTTGTAACTTCTTCAATGCCGCCAACTGGTATTACACTACCATTTGTCAGTTATGGAGGCACATCGATTTGGGTGTTCATGATAGCTATTGGAATTGTCCTTAATATATCGCGAGGGCAGTTTAAAGAGAAAAAGAACAATAGAAAGGTAGCAAAGCAAAAATGAGAGTAATTCTTACAGGTGGATGTACAGGCGGGCATATTTATCCTGCCATTGCTATTGGAAATAAGATTCGCGAGAAGAGACCGAACGCGGAAATCATTTATGTTGCACACCAATGGGGACTAGAAACTACCATTGTTCCTAAAGCAGGCTATGACCTTAAGATAGTTACGGCTGAATGGTTTGATAGGAAGAATCCAGTTAGAATTGCAAAGACTTTAATGTGCACATTAAAGGGCAGAAAAGAAGCCTACAAGATAATGAAGGAGTTCAAGCCGAATGTTGTTATTAGCACCGGGAGCTTTGTAAGTGTACCGGTTGTACTTGCAGCACATAAATACGGCGCGAGAATATATATTCAAGAACAAAA
Source organism: Clostridiales bacterium (assembly GCA_012510935.1). The sequence goes on along the minus strand of JAAZHB010000149.1, from coordinate 210 downwards.
TGCTTTCCCAGGACTTTCGAATAAAATACTTAGCAAATATGCTAGAAAGATTTTCCTAGGATTTGAGAAGGGAAGAGATCAATTCGACAATCCAGATAAATGCATATATAGCGGAAATCCTGTTCGAGCAGACTTTTATGGAAGAGACAAAAAGCAAGACAGAGAAGCCTTGGGAGTTGCGTCAGAAGATTTCGTAATAATGGCTTTCGG
>JAAZHB010000148.1 GCA_012510935.1 Clostridiales bacterium | reverse complement strand
GATTAACTCCTTCCAGAGAAGAATCAGGTATTAACGTGACAGGTGTTTCGGATATGGCAGATATCGAAGTTATTATCGATTTTGCTTTGAGTCTTTATCCCGAAACTAAGACTGTTGGTATTGTTTACAATTCAGCAGAAGTGAACTCGCAGGTCCAAGCTGAGATTTGTAAAGAAATTTTGGAAACAAAAGGTTTAGCTTTCAAAGAAGGAACTATTACCAATACTTCTGAATTGCAACAAGTCGTAGAAAATTTAGCAGTGGATGTTGATATTTTTTATTCACCGACAGATAATGATGTGGCCTCCGCGATGCCGATTTTCCAACAAGTGGCAAATCAACATAATTTGCCGATTTTCACGGGTGCAAGCACCATGGTTGAAGCAGGTGGTACAGGCACAGTCGGCTTAGAATATTATGATCTGGGTGTTCAAGCAGGTGAGATGGCTGTACGTATTCTGAAGGGTGAATCTGTAGCAGATAATCCTCCTGAATTAGTTGAAAAAGTTACAAAGATTCTGAATCAAGATCAAGTTGAAGCATTAGGTATTGAAGTACCTGCAGATCTGGAATCTGAAATTGAATATGTTACAAATCAGGAACAATAATTATTGAATTAAGAGAGTATCAACATTAGTATTTTATGTTGATACTCTTATATAAAAAGGATATTAATTAAGATGTCCCGCTGGAGGAGAAATTATTAATGACTATTGCACAAGTTTTATCAGCATTACAGCTGGGTTTATTATATGGAATTCTTGCCCTAGGCTTATACATACCTTTTAGGATTTTGAATATTGCGGATATGACTGTGCAAGGAACATTTACCATGGGTATGATCATTGCAGCTGTTTTTGCCTATAATGATCTGACCTTTTTGGGTATCTTGTTTGCCATAATAGGTGGAGCTTTGTCCGGTGTAGTAACGGGTATTTTGCATACGAAATTTAATATACCTTCTATACTATCCGGTATTTTGACGATGACCGGTTTGTATACAATTAATTTAATCATTGCAGCGGGAAAAGCAAACATTTCTTTGATTGGTAAAAACACAATTTATTCTTCCTTTAACTCATTGTTCAACAATGAGATGGTTACAAAAACTCTTGTTACACTTGTTATTGTAGTGGTTGTAACTGTTGCAATAGCAGTGTTTTTTCATACGAGAACCGGATTGACGATTAGAGCGACAGGAGATAATGCTGCAATGGTGCGGCATACTTCAATTAATACCGATAATATGAACATTATCGGATTGGCTCTAGGCAATGCTATGGCGGCTTTATCCGGCGCAATGATCTGTCATTATAATTTATTTGCCGATGTCAATTCAGGCACCGGTATTCTGGTGGTCGCTTTAGCGGCAATTATTATCGGAGAAACCTTATTCAGACGTAATGGTGTCACCTTAGGCCTGATTTCTACAGTAATAGGATCAATTATTTATCGTTTTATTATTGCAATCGCCTTGAAGTTTGATGTCTTACCATCCTATGCTCTAAATTTGATTTCAACGATTATTGTTATTATTGCCTTGATGTTTCCTACACTTAAAG
>JAAZHB010000147.1 GCA_012510935.1 Clostridiales bacterium | reverse complement strand
TTCGATTCCCGCTGTATTTGTGAATTTATTGGTCGGCTTGTATTCAGAGTAACTGATACGTGTATCAAATTCGATACGATAGGCTTGACCATCGACATTGCCCAAAGTAACAGGGAAAGTGAGGTTTTCCGCACCATCAGGCACATAATTAGTAGTTACGTCATCCCCCCTGTTCCAATTTCCACCACTCTGATTGAGTTCGTATACTCTGATTGATTTAGGGATAATACTAAGATCAGCGCTACCAAGTGAGTCCGTGATAACAACATTCCTTAGCGTCTGTTGGGCTTTATTGACATCGATCGACCAGGTTATTTTATCTGAATTAAGTCCATTGTTATTGGCCACACCGTTCTTCTCCATCAGTGAACCAACCTCGATCTTGTCTATGGTGAAGTCTGCTGAATCCTTATCCTCTTCACCATCTCTGAGAACCACCTTATTGTTATATCCATCAAGCGAATAATCTGTTATATCAGTTCTATACTTAACTCTGTATGCACGATAAGTTTCACCAAAGCTAATCGAAAAACTTGTTACAGTTCCAGCTTCCGGAACTGTAACAACATCCGGTTGTGGATCCATCAGTTTCTCAGATTTAATTGTGCCATCACCACCTACGGTCAGCTCAAAAACTTCAACGCTTTCCCTATCAAACTCCAAACCATCAGGTATCGTATCTACCACGCTGCTGTCAGATAGTTGACTAAGTGTGGTATTAACATCAATCGACCAGTCTATGTAAGAAGCATTTATTGGTGTATTGGTCTTTCCACTCTTCGTTATGACATAGTCATCTCCGACCGGTGCTGAAATAATGGTAAAAGACTTCTCTTCGCTGAGGTTAAAGAATATCGTTTGAATCACATCGTCAGCAAACTCATTTTGATTAAATTTCAAAGTAAGCCAGACTTCACCGGATCTTTCGCTCATATCAGTAAGCTCATGATTGAATACAACTCTCAGCTTATTATCAGCCGTAATTTCATATGAACCGATTACAGTATTTTCAGAACCCCAGATTAAATCACCAGAAAAAGCATTCTCTGGCAAACCACCTGTAACGAACATTTCCGGCAATGCGATTTCAGCATAATCACCGGCTTCAAGCTGTAATTCATTCGGTAAGTTCCAGTCGAAATCAAGCTTTACTTGAGTTTTGTCATCAATTCTAAATCTTGCTGGATCAGTTAATGTGGTAAATTCAGCATCTCCATCTTGTTTAACCGAGAACCTTACAGCAGTAAATATTTTTCCAAGATCCTTGCCGCCTGACTCATCTCCTTCTGCTTCCACATATAAGGCGCCGCCCACAATCTGCATCAACATAGCTACTACGACTGCGAACATAATAAACTTTCTATATTTTTTGGTTTTCATAAAACGACCTCCATCCAGCGAGTTAATGAACTAACCACATTCTGAAAAGAGGCAGTAAGTATAGATATTATATTGTTTAGACGCTAATAATTAGACCTCTTCCAGAATGATGCTTACTTTCTAAACACTACCAGTCACCGAGATCTATCTCAATGGAACAATTGTTACTATGATCATCTTACATAGTCCGATTTTGTTGACTCTACATTATTGTCGACAATTCCGGATAGATATCTTTCAGCTTACATCGGATTTTGCCGCACATGTCGCTATTCTTAATCATTTCCTTAAATGGTCCAAAACTTAGAATAATTTTAACAACATTTGAGTTTGGATGGATTAGCAAAGCAAAAACACATTTCTCCAGCCAGCGCATAGCCTCATCCTCATGGCCAAGTCCCCAATAACCCATCGCAATATAGTAATAAGTGAAATCTGAACGTTCAAAACTATTTGTCCTGATATTGAATTCATTCAACCATAAACCATCATTAATCACTTCTTGATAATCACCCTCAAGATAGGCAAGCGTCATGCGGTTTAGCCTGGATGAGTAAATAACCTGATGATACCTCGTGATACCTTCCTTGTTTTCCAATATAGACATTGCTTGATTCAAGGCTTGTTTTGCTTCTCCCAAACGCAAGCTGTATTGAAGAGCTGTCGACAACAGCATATAGAGATTGGCCATAAATTCCTCTTCACTATACTTATTATCTACACTGTCAATCAGCGAAAAAATATCTTCTATAACTTCCACATACTCCTTTTTGCTAAACATTTTATAGCCAAACTTATCGACTTCTAATTCATAGCTGTAAGGCGGTTTTTGGAAATCAGGATGCAGCGCTAGCTCGCGAATCAGGACGATAGATTCACTGAAGTTTGTTGTTCTGCGATATGCGTTCAATTTGTTGATAGCATCATGTACATATATCGGTTCAATACAATCGAGATATTCATAATATTGAAATAGATCAACCCCTAGTCTGGCGCTCAACAAATGAGACACCTCGCTAGAGGGAGTTCTCTGGCCTTTTTCAATCAAGTAAAGGTACTTTTCTGTGCATATTCCGTTGGAAAGAGTATTTCTACTTAATTTTCTATTCACTCTCAATTTTTGAATTACTTGACCAATATAAGCCACAATTGTGCCTCCTCTTAATCTTAAATGTTGCAATCTTTTTACTTCTAACAGGCAATATGCTCAATAAATATATAAAGCGATTATTATATCAACGGCCAACTAAATCAGTCAAGTCCGAAATGTTGGTGTAAATTCACTTCCGGCAATTCCTCTCACTACTTGACGACTTGCAAGTGATCTGCCCGCTGGGCAAGCGCCTGTCGTCTGGCTTCATCCCGTTCTTCGAAATAGCA
>JAAZHB010000146.1 GCA_012510935.1 Clostridiales bacterium | reverse complement strand
TGGTAAAGGCGCAATGAAGTATGACAATGTTAGAATTGGAATGAATTCTAGACTAGATACAATTCAGGCCGCTATTTTGCAGGTAAAGCTTAAGGCGTTTAGTGATTATGAGGTTGAGGATGTTAATAAGGCAGCGCATATGTATGACGAGGCACTTCTTTCTCTAGAATTAGATGGATATTTAACTAGACCTGTTGTGCCTGAAGGCTTTATGTCAAGCTGGGCGCAATACACAATACAGGTTGCTGATAGAGAAACTAGGGATGGTCTACAGGCCTCACTAAAGGAAGCAGGTATTCCATCAATGGTATATTATCCAAAGCCAATGCATATGCAGGAAGCTTTCGATGGAGATAAGCATGACATTGAAGCGTTAAGTGTAACAGAGAAGCTATGTGGAACCGTTCTGTCGCTTCCAATGCATCCATATCTAACCGAAGCAGAGGTTGCAGAGGTTGCCGGAGCAATTGATAGTTTTTTAAGATAGCAAGTAAATAATCAAGAACGCATAGGAGGGAAAATGCATTACGATATTACAATCATTGGAGCAGGTGTTGTAGGCGGACTGATAGCAAGGCAACTTTCTTCATATGATAAAACTGTGTGCATTGTTGAAGCTTCTGATGATGTTGCAATGGGAGCATCGAAAGCCAATAGTGGAATCGTTCATGCAGGATATGATCCAGCCCCGGGTACAAAAAAGGCGAAGTTTAATCTTTGGGGAGCTGAAATAATGGAAGACCTATGCAAAGACTTAGGCGTTAAGTTCAAGCGCAATGGTGCTATGGTTGTTGCATATAATGAGCGCGAAGATAGGGAGTTAGTCTACTTATTAGAGCGCGGTCGAATCAATGGAATTGTGGACATGAAAATTATTTCAGGAGATGAGGCAAGGCTGTTAGAACCACATCTATCCAAAGAAATAATATCAGCACTTCTTATTCCGTCGTCAGCAGTTGTCTGCCCATATCAACTGACAATTGCAGCAGTAGGAAACGCAATGGATAATGGCGTAAATCTCCTAACAGGATTCAAAGTACAGAATATTAATTCTAGGGATGAAGGTTTTGAAGTTGAATCCGAAGACGAGCGCAAGTTGAAAACTTCGTACATCATTAATTGTGCAGGAGTTTATGCTGATAAGATTGCCAATATGGTAGGAGATTTTTCGTTCAATATCTACCCAAGTGCTGGTGAATACTTCCTTCTGGACAAGAAAGAAGGCGGGCTAATTGGCCATACAATCTTTGGAGTTCCTGGAAAGCGCGGGAAAGGCGTTCTTGCAACAAAGACCGTTGACGGCAATATTCTTCTAGGGCCTACAGCAGCAAAGAAGCTCGAAAGAGACGATGACAGGACAACTGCGGAAGGATTAGATTATGTTCAAGAACGAGAAGAAAAGTTCTTCGATGGTATTCCGTGGAAAAGCGTGATTACTTCTTTTGCGGGAGTAAGAGCAAAATGCGATAGAACTGACTTTGTAATAGAATCTCCAACTAAAGACTTTCTCAATGTTGCAGGAATTGATTCCCCGGGACTAACATCGGCGCCTGCAATAGCACTATATGTTGCAGGGCTTCTTGAAGAAGACGGACTTCTTGCCGATAAGAAAGATAATTGGAGCCCGAAAAGAGATAATAATAGCAGCATGTTTGAAGGTATGTCTTTTGAAGAAAAGACAGAATTCATTAAAGATAATCCTCTTTATGGAAGAATAATATGTAGATGCGAAGGTGTTACCGAGGGTGAGATTGTAGACGCAATTCACCGGAATCCTAAGCCTAGAGATATTGACGGGATAAAGAGAAGAACTCGAGCTGGAATGGGTAGATGCCAAGGCGGATTCTGTCTTACAAGCGCGATTGAAATTCTTGCAAGAGAAGAGAAGGAAAGCATTGAGTCAATAACGAAGAAAGGCAATTGCTCAAACTACATCTATGATAGGACAAAGGAAAGCCATGAATAAATATGAAGTAATTGTAATTGGTGGAGGTCCAGCGGGCATGAGTGCCGCTCTTGCAGCCTATGAAAATGGGGCGAGAGAAGTCCTTGTTATAGAAAGAGATTGCGCATTAGGTGGAGTACTAGAACAGTGCATACATAGCGGGTTTGGGCTACATCGTTTCAAAGAGGAACTTACAGGCCCAGAATACAGCGAAAGATATCAGAAGCTTCTTAAGGAAACAAATATTAAAATACTAGTTGATACAATGGTAACGGGTATTGAGAGAAGTGATGGAGACTTTGTTGTAAGTTGTACGGGCTGTTCAAACGGATTGCTGAAAGTAAGCGGCAAGGCAGTTGTAATATCAACAGGGTGTAGAG
>JAAZHB010000145.1 GCA_012510935.1 Clostridiales bacterium | reverse complement strand
TCAAGAATCTCTTCGATTTTCTCTTGTGAATAATCAGAAGGCTTCGATATTCCTTTGTTAACAGATGTATTTATAAAGCAATATGGGAAACCATAATCATTATATGCGTAGTTTAAGTTACCAAAAAAAGTTGCTAGAACTCCGCCCTTGATTAAGCCATAAGACATACCAGCCGCACAGCCTACCGATAGAATAATTGCTAATCCGCTTTTCTTATAATTAATATTATGCCACTTCTCGCTACGAAGGAAAATTAGTACAATGCATGCTGCAACCAAGCCCAGTACAACTATCAACAGAATAATTTGCCATTTTGCAAAATATGTTGTTAGAAGAGTCATTCCATCAGACACATTCTGTAAATCATATAGCGTAAATGGTGTCATTCTTTTAAGCAGAATAAAGCCGTTAACAACGCCTAGCGTAATCCAGATCATTGATATAATAAACCATACAAATCTTCTTCTCTTGAATAACAACGCAATTGTCATCGTTGCAAAAATTATCAAAGTGTTGTAGAAGAATATTATTGGATGCTGGAAGAGGAACAAGATTCCACCGAGAGGATTCGTCGTTATCCTCGCAAAGGACTCAATAAACAGGTATATAAAGAACGCATAAACTGCCATCCAACAAATATATTTTGCTTCGTGTAAATCGCTATCAAAGTACCTCGGAACTCTCTTTGGAAATATCCTACAGAAACCTTGATGGATTTTGCCGAAAGGGATCTTTAAAAGACTCCAAACCTTATTCCCGATTTTCTTTGCTATACTTCGTACTTTAGACATTTATCTCTTTGCCTCCATAAGCATATCAGCCAAAATTGCAAACTCTTGCATCGACAAGCTTTCCGCTCTTCTGTTACTCTCTATTCCGCTTCTCTCTAGGGCTTCTGCGATTGTCTCCCTAGAAAATCCGTCAAGTGTTGTTAACGAATTAAGCAGCGTCTTTCGTCTTTGTGTAAACCCCGCCTTAATTGCGCGGAAGTAAAAGTCTTCATCTTTCACAGCTACAGGTTTTTCCTTAAGAATATCCATCCTAAGCACCACCGACTCAACCTTTGGCGCAGGGTAGAAGCATTCTCTTCCCACATCAACAACTTTTCTTACATCTGAATAATAATGAACAGCATAGGTAATTGCACCTGACTGTTTGCTTCCAGGTTCCGCATACAACCTATCTCCAACTTCCTTTTGCATCATAGCCGTAATGCTATCAGCTTTAGTTCCCATTTCAAGGAGTTTCATTATGATTGGTGTTGTTATGTAGTACGGAAGATTTCCAACTACACGAACTGTCTTCAAATTGTATTCCTCGATGTTTCTCGCAATAATACTATTAAGATCTACTTCTAGAATATCACCATGAATTACCTCGCAATTCCCATATCCGAATAGTTTCACATTTAGAATAGGGATTAATCTATCATCAAGCTCAACTGCAACCACTCTTCCTGCAAGCTCTGCCATTTGGCAGGTTAAGGCTCCCTCGCCAGGTCCGATTTCGATTACAAGGCTATCTTTATCAATATCACTCCCATCAATAATCGATTGTATTACCTCGTCATCAATCAAGAAATTTTGACCGAGCGACTTATCTGGTCGAACGCCGCCGTTCGGTCTAGTTGTTCTTATTGGATTATTGTGTTTTTTTCTTTTACCCATATAATTGCCTGTTTAATTTCCTCCAAAGAAATTCCATATCCGTTTACCAT
>JAAZHB010000144.1 GCA_012510935.1 Clostridiales bacterium | reverse complement strand
GTGCTGTGCTGAGCTTTGTTACAGTACCAATTATTACATACTTTGTAAGTCCAGATGAATATGGACGAGCAAGCATGTTTACATTGGCGCAAAGTACAATCTCGGCAATCGTTTATCTGGGAATGGATCAGGCCTTTGTACGAGAATATAATGAAATGCGAGACGATGCTAGAAAGCTAATTGTGAATGCGATGTTTATTCCTGTTGCACTTGTGCTTATCGTTTCAGCTATAATTTGCATTTTCCATTCTAGTATTAGCAATATGCTCTTTGGCACTACTGAAGAGACTCTCGCAGTATTTGCCCTTGCAGCACTATTACCCTTCATGGTTATTGAGAATTATGCACTATTAAAAATCCGAATGGATGAAAAAGGCTTAATGTATTCCGGCTTTACGATACTTCTGAAAGTTCTTATATTGGTCTTTACAGTAAGCTTTTTTTTGTTATATGAAAAAAGTTTTAGGAGCGTAGTTTTTGCAGCGGCATTAGGTGAAATTTGCAACGGTATTGCTTTGTATTTTCTAGTACTTAGAAAGTACAAATTTTCTATTACATTAATTGAAAGAAGTTTGCAAGAGCGTATGCTTAAGTTCGGGTTACCACTTGTTCCTGCCTTTGCGATTTCGTGGATTCTATCTTCCATGGATAAAGTAATGCTTAGAACATTGTGTAGCTATGAAGAACTTGGACTATATTCAGCGGCTTTTAAGATAGTATCAGTCTTAGGAGTTCTTCAAAGTTGTTTTACCTTGTTTTGGACACCTGTAGCATATAGGTGGTATGCAGAGGGTCGTTCTGGAAAAATCTTTGAAAATATAGGACAAACTGTAGGAATTCTAATGACCGTAATGTGCATGTGCATTCTATTGGTAAAAAATATTGTTGGAATTATTTTGGGAGATAGCTTTGCGCAAGCAATTAACATTTTCCCATTCCTTTTGCTCTATCCAGTTCTATATACGCTTTCTGAAACAACAGCCGTTGGCATCGGTTTTATGAGAAAAACAGGATATACAGTATTGGCATCAGCATTTGCAGGAGCAAGTAATCTGCTGCTGAATTGGTTGCTGATTCCTAAGCTTGATGGTGTCGGAGCAGCAATGGCTACAGGCCTATCCTATGTCGAATTCTTCTGGAGTAGAACACTGATCTCAAGACGCCTATGGTATAAAATGAAAGTTGGAAAGTACGCAGTATATATTATTTTAATAATAATAAACTGTGCAGCACATACATTTATGAATGGATTTATCCCTTATGTTATAACTTCAGTCACATTAGCTGGATTACTATTTGGATCATATACATACATCAAAAGAAATAATATTATGGAGAAAATACATGATGGATCAATATTCGCAGAAAAAGATAATAATTCTAGGTGCTAGTGAACTTCAAGTTCCGGCTATCCTAGCTGCAAAAAAAAGAGGGATAAAAACGGTTGTAGTGGATTATGACGAAAATGCTACTGGAAGGCCATTGGCAGATGAATTTCAAGACATTAGTACAATGGATTTTGACCAATTTTGTAGCCTTGCGAAAAGTTGCAAAGCAGATGGAATCATGACGATTTGCAGTGACAGGCCAATGAAAATCGTTGCAAAAGTAGGGGAGGCTCTTGGGCTTAATACAATAAAAGTGGATACATCTATTAAGGCAACGAATAAAGCTGCAATGAGGCAAGCCCTTGAGAATGCTGGAGTACCAATCCCAGAATATTCAATTATAAAAAATGGCGATAACTATAGCAAAATTGCAATGGAGAAATTTACATTTCCTTTCATTGTAAAGCCGTCGGACAATTCAGGCAGCAGGGGAATTTCGCTAGTTAAGAGCGAAGAAGACCTTCCGTCTGCCTTCGAATATGCCAAAAAAAATAGCACTGATGGAGTTGTGCTGTTTGAGGATTATATGGTTGGGGACGAAGTAAGCGTTGAAGCTTTTGTGTCAAATGGCATAATCAATATAATTCAAATAACAGATAAAATGACAACAGGAGCGCCACATTTTGTAGAAACTGGGCATACACAACCATCAAGGTTGGGTATCCAGGTGCAAGATGAGATTGCTACAGTAGCAACTGATGCAATTAGAGCAATAGGAATAGATCGTGGACCATCACATGTCGAAATAAAGATTACCGAAGACGGCGCAAAAATCGTGGAGCTCGGTGCACGACTTGGCGGAGATTACATCACAACAGATTTAGTTAAACTATCAACAGGAGTCGATATGGTAGATGCAGCAATCCTTTCCTCCCTTGGAATTGAACCAAAAGTTGAAAGAAAGTTTAACAG
>JAAZHB010000143.1 GCA_012510935.1 Clostridiales bacterium | reverse complement strand
TCTGAATTATGTGAGATGGTCGCCGAAAGTTACGATAGCATTGCGCTCAGTAGTAATAAAGAGTTTAGAACTGAACTAGAAGAGAACATCTATTACACTGGCTCCGAGAAATCGTTCAATCAGCTTTGTTATATCCTTTTGGATAATGCCTTCAAATTTGCAGAGGGTGATGGAGAGATACTATTCTCTTTGTCCAAAACTCAGGACAAAATCAAGTTGATGGTTTCAAATCCAGTTAATAGTCTACCTGCAGGCACACACAATGAGCTCTTTGATCGTTTCTATAGAGCAGATGAATCTAGGAACTCTTCAACCGGTGGTTTTGGAATAGGTCTTTCACTTGCTAAATCAATAGTTCAAAAGCACAAAGGTAAAATTACAGCAAACTCTCCTGATGGAATAAGTTTTGTTGTAGAAGTATGTCTCTAAAGATTTAAGCTATCAGCTATAACGAAGACACGCGGTCATATGCTTCTAGTTTTGCGGGTTTCACTTAATTCTATATGTCCCAAGCACAAGTCCTTAATGCTGTATAAAGACAGCATTAAGGACTTTTTTTATTTTTTCGAAAAAATTATTTTACTTTAAGTTTACTTTAGGTTTACCCCTTAAACTTTAGTTACAAGATACAGAGAGGGAGGGTAATTAACATGAAACCTAAAACAATCTTTAAAAGATACGAACTGAAATATCTGATAACAAAAGAGCAGCAAGCTATGTTATTAGAATTATTTGATAATAATATGAAACCAGACGAGTACGGACAGAGCAGCATTTTCAATCTTTACTATGACACACCTGATTATCTGCTTATTCGCCGCAGCTTAGATAAGCCCGTATATAAGGAGAAACTAAGACTTCGCAGTTATGGCAGAGCTACTTCCGACTCAAAGGTTTTTCTGGAATTAAAGAAGAAATATGATGACATTGTCTACAAGAGAAGGATGTCACTAATTGAGAGTAATGCAATGAAGTATTTTGAAGATGACTATACCCTGCCAAATACGCAAATTGCTAAAGAGATAGAATACTTTAAAACAATGTATCCAGACCTTGCTCCAAGAATGCTAATCTCATATAATCGTCAATCTTTCTTTGGTAACGACGATTTCGACTTTCGTGTTACCTTCGACGAAAATATTTTATGGAGAGATAGTGACTTAGACCTCAAAAGTGAAGAATATGGCAATCGTATAATTCCGGAAGATATGGTTCTGATGGAGGTAAAGGTGTCAGGCGGTATTCCACTTTGGCTAACCCACTTCTTGACAGAAAACAACATTTATAAAAGATCGTTTTCAAAGTATGGAACTGCATATAAGGAGATGATTATAGCAAAGAAGGGAGCAACTCATGCAGCTTAATTTTCTAAATGGAATATTTGATGCAGACGCTACTGCAACTATCACACTATCAAGTTTTATTCTATGCGTGGCAGTCTCCTTGTTAGTAGGTCTTTTTCTTGCACTGACATATTCCTATAAAAGCCGCTCATCTAAGAGCTTCGTCGTAACGCTTGCCACACTGCCAGTCGTGGTATGCGTAGTAATACTAATCGTAAACGGAAATATCGGCACAGGTGTTGCAGTCGCCGGAACCTTCTCTCTTGTTCGTTTCAGAAGTATACCTGGAACAGCAAAAGAAATCGGAGCAATCTTTGTAGCCATGGGTGCTGGACTAATGCTCGGAATGGGTTACTTATGCTACGCAGTTTTGTTCACAGTTATCGTGTCACTTGTAAATCTGCTTTATAACCAAAGTAGTTTTGGCGAAAAGAAAAACGACTTGGAGAAAACTGTAACGATTACAATTCCAGAGGATTTGAACTATACAGAAGTTTTCGATGATTTAATGGAGAAATATACAACTTCTTACTCAATCGTAAAAGTAAAGACAACAAATATGGGCAGTCTTTTTAAGATAACTTATAATGTTACGCTCAAAACCGGAGAAAATGAGAAATCATTTATTGACGAGTTGCGAGTAAGAAATGGGAACCTTGAAATTTGCATCTCCCCTCAGCAGATTATGGGGACAGAACTTTAGAAGGTTTTAAGAAGAGGAGATAAATTAAAATGAAAAAATCCATAGTTTTATTGCTCAGTCTAATACTGATTCTCTCAGTTACCGCCTGTTCAAAGAATGGTGACAGTGAGACAAGCGATACTTCATATGCAGAGGCAGAAGAAATACTAGGTGTGGACTCCCTATTCACAACAAGAGATAAGGAAATAGGCTATGATACATCAAGTTCTGAAGAAATTGTCTTGTCAGATAAGGATGTTACTATATCAGAGGAAGGTGTCTATGTACTTAGCGGTTCACTTTCTGATGGGCAAGTAATCATTGATGCAGATGATTCAGCCAAAATCCAGATTGTACTAAATGGAGTTAACATTAGTTCAAGCAATTCTGCAGCAATATATGTCAAAAACGCAAACAAGGTATTCATTACTCTTGCACAGGATAGTGAAAACACCCTCTCTGTTACAGGAGAATATGAAGCAGATGGTGACAACAATGTTGATGGAGCAATTTTCTCTAAGAGTGATATTACGCTTAACGGAAACGGCTCATTGACAATCAATGCCAAGTACGGTCATGGAATCGTGGGAAAAGATGACATTGCAATAACAAGCGGCACATATAATATTACTGCGGCAAGCCACGGAATTACAGCTAATAACAGTGTCCGAATTGCAGATGGCACTCTTAATATAGTAAGTGGAAAAGACGGTATTCAAGCTCAGAATGACGAAGATGCTGCAACTGGCTTCTTCTACATGGCAACTGGAAGTCTGACAATTGATGCTGAAGGTGATGGCATCAGTTCGAGCGGTATTGCTCTAATTGATAATGGAACCTATAGCTTTACAACCGGCGACGGAGCTGAAAGTGTGACACTTCAAAGCGACGGTTCAGGCGGAGGTATGATGCAACAGCAGACTACCACCGATGATACAAGCGCTGTTAGCCAAAAAGGCATTAAGAGTGATAGCAACATAATAATTAAGAATGGTTCATTCACAATAGATACTGTTGATGATGCTATCCATGCTGGCGCAGATGTTCAAATTGCCAATGGCGAGTTTACTATAATAACCGGAGATGACGGAATTCACGCAGATAACGCGGTTACAATAGATGGCGGTACTTTCTCACTTCCATATTGCTATGAGGGAGTTGAAGGATTGACTATTACAATCAACGGAGGAACCTTTGATATAGTTTCATCTGATGATGGCTTTAACGCAGCTGGTGGAGCGGTTAGTTCCGAAGTTGCAGGAGGCGATGATCCATTTGCAAGAACTGACGGTGCTGATATAACCATCAATGACGGCAATATCACTATCGTATCTGATGGCGATAGCATGGACTCAAATAATACTTTAACTATTAATGGTGGAACTCTCAACCTTACTTGCAACGGCAACGGCAATACAGCCATAGATACTAATGGCTCATACACAAACAACGGTGGAGATGTAACTACTAATGATGGTAGCGAGAGCGGAACACAAATGGGTGGTCAAATGGGTGGTCAAATGGGGCGTTAACTCCTGACAATCCAAGTCCAATATACACACAATGAAAATATCCCAGCCTGGAGACAGGTTGGGATGTTTTCATTTGGTAATCCAAATTAATTATACTTAAGTCTAATCTGATAGCGTTAAGTACTCTTCATATTTTGCGTCAAGTTCTTCTTTGTATTCCGAATGC
>JAAZHB010000142.1 GCA_012510935.1 Clostridiales bacterium | reverse complement strand
GCCTTACCGCATCGTGAGTTACCAAGATTGTATCCTCTTTGAGATTGCCTGTCTTTTCGATATGATCTATAGCATTCTGGATTGTCTCATTTCTGGTAGCGCCACCTTCGAGCACTCTGATTTTATTTGATGGCTCCATATATTTATCTAGAAGACTCTTTGTATATTCTATCCATTCTTTAGGACATAGGATTAATATCTCCTCAAACTCTCCGCAAAGAATGAACTTCTCAATTGTATGAAGAATGATAGGCCTACCACCTATTCTAATATACTGCTTAGGTTTGTCTTCGCCCATTCTCGAACCAATGCCACCGGCAAGAATTGCTGCATATACCATTACTCTTCAACCTCCTCATTTTCAGATTTCATAGCAAGTATTAGAAAGAATATAAACACCGGGGAACTCTTGTTGACAACCATGAATGATTCAAGAAGGTTATCAACAAGCATATATACTATTGCCATATAATATTTTGAATCTTTGCTTAATGCTTTAGACTCTTTCATTTTCTTAATCAGCAAAACCAGGAAGACAAGTGCTCCAAGAGCGCCAGTGCAGTAGAGCATACCGATGTATCCATTATGAGTGCCTAAATACTGCTTCATATCTGCAAGCGTTATTCCACCTTTGTACACTTTAATTTTATGCATATACTCTGCGCGGTCCAGCTTCTCAAGGGCTACATTTCCGTTACCAAGAAGGACCTCATCAGTAGTTTTATGTGTGAAATAACAGTTCCTCCAAATTGTATATCGAGTACTTGTAAACCTATCTATCTCCCACTGTTTTTCAGTATAGCTAGTGTGTAAATCTCCATGAGAAGCAACAAACCCTAAAATCCCGCCTGTTACAATCAGACAGCTAGCTAAGCAAGCATATGCAATCATCTTTGGTGAGATGACTCTAATTAGCTTTACAGCGGCAAAAGCAAGAACTGCAGCAAGCAGTGCAATCTGAGCGCTATTGCATCTCGACAGATATAGAGCATATAGTGAGAATCCTGCATATATCACATAGAGAACTTTTGCTTTATTGCTCATTTTCTTTTTCAAATAAGTCAATGAAATTAGCAATGCAAGACCTGTCATTACTCCCATCTGATTAGGATTGCTATACATGCTGCAGATGGTTTCAAAACTGAATTTCTCCATATAAGTATACTTCAATGCAAAATTATAGATTGTATTGTCTGTAATTCCAGAAGCACGAAGGGGCTCGCAATATAAGTGAAAAAACGTGTTTATTAAGTTAAGTATTACATTTATCGCAATGAATAGTTTAAATATGGTTTGTCTTACAAAGGCATTATCAATAAGGATCTCGGTTAACACTAACAGATATAGTATCTCAAATAATACTGATCGAATCATCGTATATTGCATTCCTATGTAGATGAATGTAATAAGCCTAAACGCGAAATAGACAAAGACTAGGATATTTCTTTTTAGAAAAGCTCTCTGCGCATCTCTTCCAATCATAAAGAACTTCATAACAAACATAACAATTAATGCAAAAGCAAAGATGATTTGGAATCTCTCCATCCAAGCTAGGAAATATTTGCCAACTACCGTTTCACAAAGGATTTCAAGAACTGCATAGAGTATTATGATATAGTTAAATATCTTCTGAAAATTCCCATTTTTATCAATATTTATTTTTCTTATTGTTAATTCGTCCACTATTTGTCTCCTATGATCCATTTGCAAATTCTATCTGTTGCGTGTCCATCACATGAACTCATAAACTTCTTACCAAAAGTATCCCTCAAGTTATTGCATTGTTCTTCTGCTAGTATTGCCTCTACTAACTCCTTGTTGTTAGTAGCGACTTTGCCATATACATATTCTTCAAAGTCATAGTATAGGCCTCTGCCACTCTTGTACTCTTCTATGTCATAAGCATAATACACTATGGGTTTATTAAGTAAATAATAATCGAATATCACTGATGAATAGTCAGTTATTAGAATATCTGAACCAATCAAAAGGTCATTAATATCACTATAGTCTGAAGCATCGATAATATTATCATTAT
>JAAZHB010000141.1 GCA_012510935.1 Clostridiales bacterium | reverse complement strand
CTTTTTTGTTTTATACCCCGCGGTTTTCAGCGGGTCATAAAACCCAACAGCTTGTGTTGATGCTGCAATTCAACTCTGTGCTTTGTTTAATTGTACCATCTAAAGAGAAATATGACAATTTGCTCCTACTATTATTTCTTGTGCGTCAGGTTCTCCAGTCAGATATCGAATATTTTCATATTGTTTTTCAGTCATCTTGATAATTCTTATAGTTCCTGTTCCCGGATTATACTCTTCCATGCGTTTTAAGTGTTTCTCCATACTCTTTCTGTTATTAGATACCCTCATAAACAATTCTGTGCCAATTCTTTGATAACCATCACTAATCAGAAATTTTCTAAATGCAGTATAGTTCATTTTAGTCCCTCTCTGATTTGTAGGATTCAACATAACTAATATTCTCATTTGCTACCTTTCACAAAAGATCTATTCTGATACTACTTCTATTACTTCTATTGGAATAATTGTTGGTAAATGTAACTCATCGTATTCATCCAGCAATACTGCCTTTTTTAAACTTTGAACCATTATGTCAATACCTTCTAGCACCGAATAGCGATTGCCATTTATAAGGCAAGCATGATGTAAAACCATATATAGATTTTTTCTTTGACTCTTGGTAAGTATATTTTTTGAATCTATATTGCCATGCGCAACGAGGTCAACCATGGGACGCCACGGCTCAATTAAATCATCGGCAAGATTGAACGCATTAAACTGATTTGAATGATGAATACCAAAGGCCGGTTGAAATCCTGAATTTATTAAAGCCCTAATAATCGCATTTCTAACTATAGCGTATCCATAATTCAGATGACTATTCATTGGATCATCGTTTTTTCTATTCAAACCCGGATGGAAGTTTGAAAAGTACTGCCTTGCGGCGGCAGCTTCATATTGATCAACTAAATCATCTTCTTTTATCGCTTTAGATGCATAGCCTTCAACCTTTTCACTTCCTTCAATACCTAGTAGGGCAAGTGCTCGGGACTGATTAGTTATTTTCCTTTCTACAATTTTTTTCCAAAGAGAACATGCTTTTTTACTATCTAAACTCACTTGTCGACGCATTATTAGCGCTTGTTGTGAATTGCCTTCAATCGATTGACATAAACTAGTTGGTCTATATTTCTCATCAAGAATCTGAAGCACGATTCCATTCTTGCTGAGTAGTGATAATGCCATGGTAGAAATTCTTATATTGCTTCCAAGACATACTATTGTTGCTAAGTCCTCAAGTGGAATAGATATTTTCTTATTCTCTTGTTCGATTACAAGTTGACAAGCAGAAACATGTAATTCTGAAGGCTTACTAATTTCTAATGTTCTTTGTCCCATTCCTTAAGTCCTTTATTTTCAAATTCAACGACTCTTGCTAATAGCATCACTACATATTCCGGAGGATTTCTCTGTCCATCTTCCCAATTTTGAATCGTTCTATAAGGAATACAGTACTTTTCAGAAAACTCTTTTTTATTCAACCCTGTCTTTTCTCTTATTTCTTTTATGTTCATTCTCTGCCTCCTATGATTCTCTTATAAGTATATGCTTTGATAATACAAACAGTTTGGAAATTTACAGCGCTCTCACAGATGTGGCGATTGTTGAACAAAGGGGGAAGACCTATGTGTCCACCCCCTTCTGTTCATGATAGTTATAATCTTTATCAAACCTAATTTTTCTTCTTAATACTGGATCCAACCGCAAGCCCAAGACACATTCCAATCAACATCCATGGATATGCTGCTAAGAAAAACTCTTTCAAGGTTCCCTCCCTTTTTCCCTAACACTGGCATTTTTACAAAACACTGTCATTGGCATATAATGCAATATTCATGATATATAACGCTTAATATTCCAATTTCAAACCATCAGCGATATTGCATACAAAATCTTGGACGTTCGTTACTATGCCTTTGGATGACAAAGAGCCTCTATCAGACAACTTATTAATAGTAAACTCAGATATATCACATATATAGAAGTATGTCTGTCTAACAGTCCCATCTTCGATGACTCTAAAGGACGGGAACATGTTCCCGACGGCTATTGAATGCAGCATTGTTGCCATTGTAATAACAGTTGT
>JAAZHB010000140.1 GCA_012510935.1 Clostridiales bacterium | reverse complement strand
GCATCAATTGCAGCTTCTCTATCATATTCCGAATTGTCACCTGTGAGAGCTGTAGTATTGAAGCCTCTGCAGTTAAACGCTCTAGAAAGCTCAATCGCTTCATCTTTTCTGCTGCAAAATATTAAGCCTTTTGTTCTATCTCCCGAGTGACCATAGAATTCTGCAGCTTCAATTATTCTATCTACTCGTTCTTTGCATGTAAGAAAGTTGAAGTCCGCATTCTCATCAAGCGTTCTTCCGTCGACCTCAATTTCGCTCACCCCAAAATAATGGAAAGGGGTTAACATATTCTCCTCAAGCGCTCTATTCAATCGAATTTCATATGCTATATTATGATCAAAAAGACTAAATACATCATATCCATCTGTTCTCTCCGGAGTTGCGGTCATGCCCAGTAGAAAATCTGGCTCAAAATGTTCTAGTACCTTTTGATATGTTGCCGAACCTGCTCGGTGTACCTCATCAATAACAATGTAATCAAATGCATCTTTGTCGAAACTTGAAAGCACATTATCCTTTGACAGTGTCTGCACTGTTGAAAAAATATATGGAGAGCCTGTCTCGTGCTTGCCACCAGTCAAAAGACCTGCATCTATATTGTATCCAAGAACTTTTCTAAAGCTTTTTATTGCTGCCTTCGCAATATTCTCACGATGAACTACGAACAAAAATCTTTTTGGTGAATATTTCTTTACATCGAAAGCCGACAGATAGGTTTTACCAGTACCTGTTGCAGAAATAAGGAGGGCTTTATGTTTCCCTTGATTTCTTAAAGCTTCTATTGAGCGAAGTGCATCTACCTGCATCTTGTTAGGATTAATGTGGTGAAGAGGAATCATATTATTTTCTTCACTCTCTATAGCATTTTGGTTTGCACGTTTAACGGTCTTATATAACGCCTCGTAAGTATCTATCCATTGTTCATTAACAACTGTTGCATTTTCAAAAGTATAATCATATTCCTTAATAATATTCTGCATCACAGAGCCTTTCTCAAGAGATGAGAGTTTAACATTCCATTCTTTGTTCCTGCTTAAGGCATCTTGAGTAAGATTACTGCTACCAATAATAAATGAATATGAATCATCATGCTTAAAAATGTACCCTTTTGCGTGAAAATTGCCTTCTGTTACCATTCGAAGCTCAATTCCCTTAAATTTAAGCAAACGCCTTAAAGCGGCAGGCTCCGTAAAATTCAGATATTGGGAAGTGATGATTTTGCCTCTAATACCTCTATCTTCTAGTTCCTTAAGTATAGAGAGAAGACTTGTAACTCCGCTATTAGTAATAAAAGCAACTGAAAAATAAAACTCCTGACAAGTAAGAAGTTCCTTTTCAATGCTTGTCAGCACTTTCATTCCTTTAGTATGATCATTAATTAAAAATTTCGGGTTGTACTTTTCAAGGGAGGTTAAATCACAATCAATAAAACCACTTTGAAAACTATCTACAAGTTTACTAGCAGTATTCAATTACAGCACCTCATTCTTTCATAAGTTTTTTTACTATTGGAATATCGGCTGGCGCCCAATCCAAAGAATCTAGTTCAGACGGGTCTAACCACTTAATATCAACATGTTCTGTGAGTGTAATCTTCTGGTCTTCCAAAGGTGCAACAAAAGTACTCATTTTGAGCTTAAAATCAGGGTAGTCATGTTCAACAGAATCATAATATGACATGTCATCAATATCAATATCTACAAGCATCTCCTCAATCAATTCTCTATGAAGAGCTTCCTTAGGAGTTTCTCCTGCTTCTATCTTTCCTCCAGGAAATTCATATTTATAAGATACATATTCATATTTGCCAGCTCCTCGCTGCGCACATAGTATTCTATTATTGTAAGTGAGAATTGCACCTACAACATTTAATATTTTCATTTAATGGTCCCTTTCTACTTTTCCTTCTATTCCACGTCATTAAATTCTGTCTCGATATAATTAATGAGGCTCTTTAAGTCTTTTGAAACATTATCCTTGCAATATATCAGTTGCAATGATGCTGAGAATGTCTCACTCATTGGAACCTCATAGAAGTCCCCATCATGAACAATCTCATATTGGGGAATGATTGCAAATCCTTGCGAGAGGCTTACAATCAATTGCTGTTTAGAAATAGACTCAATATAGCTAACTCTATCGAACGTTGTGCCAAATCGTCTCTTTAACCCCTCCCGGCTGAAATTATGATATGACAGTTCCTCTCTCTTTGTAACAAGCGGTAGTTCTGTGATTACCGCTTCAATGGAACCGTACTTCTCAATTGCTTTCT
>JAAZHB010000139.1 GCA_012510935.1 Clostridiales bacterium | reverse complement strand
TCTATTAGAGACGAATATGATTTTATATTTATTGACTGTCCTCCATCTCTTGGACTTCTCACTATAAATTCGCTAACGGCAGTTGATAGTGTTCTAATACCAATTCAGTGCGAGTTCTATGCTTTGGAAGGAGTAAGCCAACTGATGAGTACAGTTGAGCTTGTTAAATTGAATATGAATCCTGACCTATATGTGGAAGGCGTTATGCTATCGATGTTTGATGGTAGGACGAACCTTTCGTTGCAAGTAGTTCAAGAAGTAAAGAAATATTTTGGAAATAAGGTATATTCGACTGTTATTCCAAGAAACGTAAGAATTGCGGAGGCACCAAGTTACGGCGTGCCAGTAATTACATATGATCCATCAGCTGCGGGCGCAAAGGCATATCTAGCGCTAGCTAAAGAGTTCCTTGAGAGATCTAAAAAGGTAGGTAAATAGCCATGGCAGCAAGAAAATCTGGATTGGGAAGAGGCCTTGACGCATTATTTGCAGATGCGGCACCAATTAGAGAAGAAGAATATAAGGAAAGCGCATACATTGATCTGGATGAGATAGGACAAGACCCTTCAAAGGGCAAGCCTGAGTCAGAAGCTAAAAGCGAGACCAAGGATAATACAAAGGCAAGTAAGACTAAAGATGAAGCCGCAAAGACTTCTCGTAAGAGCGTCTCGACAAGCAAGAATGTCAGCAAGGATGCAAGCAGGGATGAGATTGATGATCTAGATAGAATAATCTATGTGGATTTGAACGATATTAAACCAAATTCTGCGCAGCCTCGTAAGCATTTTGACGAGGATAAACTTAAGGAATTAGCGAACTCGATTGAAGAAAATGGCGTTATTCAGCCGTTAATTGTAAGAAAAGCTGAAGTTGGATACGAACTTGTTGCAGGTGAAAGACGATGGAGAGCATCTAGACTTGCAGAAATAAAGACAGTTCCTTGTATCGTTCGAAATTTTGACGACAAGCAAAATGCAATCGTCGCAATAATTGAGAATATGCAAAGAGAAGACCTTGATGCGATTGAAGAAGCTGCAGGTCTTATGGCAATGACGAAGAAGTATGGTTTCACGCAGGAGCAGGTAGCATCTTCTTTGGGTAAAAGCCGAGCATATATTGCAAACTCTTTGAGACTGTTAAAGCTTCCGGAGCAGGTTCAGAACCACATAATTGAGCGAAGAATATCAGCTGCTCATGGAAGAACAATTATAAATGTCGAAGAAGAGGCAAAGCAGATTGAAATCTGCGATAGAATCATTAAGGAAGGGCTGTCAGTTCGTGCAACGGAGAAGCTAGCAGAGCACATTAAGGACGAAGCAAAGC
This sequence comes from Clostridiales bacterium, assembly GCA_012510935.1. The sequence goes on along the minus strand of JAAZHB010000139.1, from coordinate 1,059 downwards.
CTGGAAGAAAGAACAGAAAGAAAAAAAGTAAGGTAACGAAGACCCCTGAAATTCTGGCGGTAGAAGAAGAGCTAAGACGAGCTGTTGGCACTAAGGTCACTATCGCAGGCAATGATAAAGAGGGACGAATTGAGCTTGAATACTACAGCATTGAGGAGCTGAATAGACTTATTGATGTGTTGAGAGGAGCTTTTTAAGAAAATGATAAGCATAAACAAGAGTGGAGAAAATAGCAAGTTTGACAGCATTATTGGCGTTGCACCATTTCCAGCATGCATTATTGGGAAAGACGGAACAATTGTCGAAGCAAATTCATATATGGAAGAAGTTATAGTATATAGCGATATTCTTGAGGCGAATTTCTTTGCTCTAACAGGTATTAAAAGGGATGCGATTATCGAAGCAAGCAAGAATGGCGAGAAGATAATCATCGAGAGAAATGATAAGTCGTTCGAAATAAAGACATCTAATATCATTGACGAAGAAGCAGACATAACTGTTTTCTTTGTCGATAGAACAGAGCTCCTAAAATTTAATTCTCTATATGAGAATAACAAACCTGTCTTTATTTTCATTAGTATTGATAATTACGACGAACTGCTATCTAGTATTACTACAGATAGCAAGAGAGCTGTGCCAACCGAGGTTGACAGAATTGTTCGTAAGTGGGCGGATGCTCACGAATCTCCTATTCTTGGAATAGAGGAAGACGAATATGTTATGTTCACAACAAGAGAGCAGGCTAATATTATCATGGAAGAAAATTTCAGTGTTCTTGATGAGGTTAGACAAATCGATACAAAGATTGACTTTCCTGTAAGCATCAGCATTGGAATGGGCAGTTCAGACCATTCATTGGCAGAAGGCAAGGATCTGGCCGAGGCGGCAAGAGAATTGGCCCTAGGCCGAGGCGGAGACCAGGCTGTTGTAAAAGACGATAATCAGACTTTCCATTATGGCGGAACATTGCAATCCATGGAGAAAAACAACCGTGGTAAGTCGAGAGTAATTGCGCATGCGCTTAAGAATCTGATTAAAGAGAGCCAGAATGTCGTAGTG